>CAYVWW010000150.1:0-3399 GCA_964455605.1 uncultured Actinomycetota bacterium
TATATGAAGAAGGCATAGGAGAATCAAGCGGTGGAAGAAAGCCGATACTGTTGAAATTTTCATCAGACAGTAAGTTCATAGTAGCAGTTGCAATTACGAATTCTTACGTGAAGATAGCAGAAACCAATCTTGAAGCAGAAATAAAAAGACAGGAAATCTATCAGGTAAATAAATTGACAGGGAAAGGGTTTATTGAATACTTGTTAGGTTCTATAAGTAAATTTCTAAAGGCCCATTCTAAGGACGACTTAAAAAAGTGTGTTGGCATTTCTATTACATCCCCTGGGATTATAAGTGTAGACAGGGCTGTAATTCACGAAAATACGAAGCTAAGGTTGAAAAACGTACCATTAAAAGAGATAGTGGAAAAAAGATTAAAACTTAAAGTCTGGCTTGAAAATGATACGAATGCGATTGTAATGGCGGAAAAAAGGTTCGGAGCATATAAGAAATTAGACAATCTGGTATACATTACGATTGGAGATGGCGTGGGAGCCGGAGTTGTAGTGAATGGCCATATATTCAGGGGCAGCAGTGGTGGAACAGGTGAATTTGGCCATACTACCATAGATAAAAATGGAGTTGAGTGCGATTGCGGTAACAAAGGCTGTCTTGAAAATTATATTAACTGGTCTGCTATTTATTCTAAAATACTGGCCTCTGTCGAAAGCGGTAGGAATACCATAATGGTTGGGCTTTCGAAAGGAGATATTAAGAAGGTGACACCTTATATATTTCGCGAAGCTCTCGATAAAAATGATGAGCTGGCAAAGGAAATTACGGTTGAAACAGCAGAGTATCTTGCAATAGGGATTGTTAATCTGGTCAATATGTTAAATCCGGACGTAATAATACTTGGTGGAAAGCTTGCGTATAACAACTTTTTTCTTATTTCTGAAGTGAAAAAATTGGTGCTGAAAAAAGCCCTGAAAATTTTAACGAATAAGTTAGAGATTTGTTCCATTTCTATAGGGAAGGATTTCAGGATAATTGCTTCTGCAGCTATTCCTCTAAAAGAAATATTTCATTTTTCTGTTTCTTCCTGAGATAAGGGTAGGATAGGATCATGGTTTTCATATATGAAAAAAGAAAAATATTTTTAAAAGTAGGGGGTGATTGATTATTACAATAAAGTAGATAGCTATCTTTCTTGATTAATATGGTAAGAAAGGAGGATTTATGAAAAAAATAATGAGATTTGCTCAGGTATGCCTTAAGTTCCGCTAAAAACTAAAGCCCTAAACAAATCTCAGGGACGATTGTATTAGAATTTGCTGGATAAGTAAAATAATAAGAGGAGAGTGTTTAAAAAATGAAAAAATCATTATTGTTATTTTTTGTAATACTTCTGACAGTTTCAATAATCGCAACTTTTTCTCTTGCAGGATGCAAGGGAGATGCAGATGGCGGAGAAACTGGCGAGGTAACAACTAAAGAAGAAGCGGCAGATACCGGAGAAGATGCTACCGGTGAAGAAACAGAGGTTGAGACTACGGAAGCCATTGAAGGAACGATTGAATTTGGCAGCTGGAGAACCGAGGATATAGCTTTGTGGGATTCGATGCTTGCTAATTTTACTGAAAAATATCCGGGTGTGACAGTTGAGTTCCAGCCGACAAAGAATACGGAATATGATGCACAGTTAACATCTGCCCTGGAAACAGGGGTAGGACCGGACATAATGTTCCTGCGTTCTTTTGATGATGGTGAAGCTATCTATGATGCTGGTTACCTGGTTGAATTAGATGGTAAAGTTTCAGCATTGTCAGACTTTCCAGATGCAGCTATAAATGCCTGGGCTACAGATGATGGTGTCATATATGGTGTTCCAATGGCAGGAGTAACCCATGGAATTTATTACAATACTGCTATTTTTGATAAGTATGGCCTGACAGAGCCGGCAACATGGGCAGAGTTTCTCGAAGTTTGCCAGACTTTAAAGGACAATGGAGAAACTGTAATTGCCCAGGGTACGAATGATAGATGGGATCTATATGAAGTTATGTACAGCGGACTGGGCGCTAATTTCTACGGTGGAGAAGAAAGCAGGCAGGCGCTTGTTGCTGGAGAAATGAAAATGACAGACCAGCCATTCGTAGATGCATTTGCAGCTATGGACCAGCTGCAGCCATATTTGCCGAATGGTTATGAGTCTATTGATTATGTTGGTATGCAGCAATTGTTTGGAACCGGACAGGCAGCTATGTATATAGGAGGTTCATGGGAAATAGCCACTTTTGAGGGGCTTGGATTAACTGACATTGGATGGTTTGCGCCACCTGTTGAAAATGAAGGCGATACCCTCCAGTACTGCTTCCATGTTGATTACGGTATTGGGGTAAATAAGGATTCAGAAAACATGGATGCAGCGCTGGCACTTGCTAACTGGCTTGCAACACCGGAGTTTGCTGCAATAATGATGGAAGAAACACCTGGTTTCTTCTCATATGTACCCGGTGATTACACGATATCAAACGAGCTTGCATCTGAAATGATCGCTGCAGCAAGCGATGCAGATGTAACCATCAGGACTACCTGGGAGAAGATGATGTCAGGTGTGCCTTCAGGATATGATTTGATGCTTGAAGCTATGGCCGGGATTCTGACTGATGAATATACCCCGGAAGAAGCAGCAGCTCATGTTCAGGATGGTCTGGAGCAATGGTATGAACCTATGCAGTAATAAATAGGTATTTCTCGTCTCGTCTCCTGTGGTTTATAAGGTTGTCCTGGCGGGTTAAAGTTGCCAGGACAACCACTACAGGGCTATAAAAGGTCAGGTTGATTGTGACTATTATTAAAAATTTTAACAGGGTTTATTAAATATCAGGGGAAACAAATGGTAGAAACTTATAGGAAGAAAAAAAATTATTTCATTCTTTTTTTCCTGGCAGGCGGTTTTATCGTATATACTGTTTTTTTGGTAGTACCGATATTGCACGCAATGTTTTTCAGCCTGTTTGGAGGTCCCGGAATAGTTCCAAAAGAATTTGTCGGGCTTCAGAATTATATTCAGCTTTTTACGCAGGGCATTTACAGCGAGAGATTTTTTAACGCCTTTAAAAACACTGTTTTATTTTTCTTAATAGTGACTTTTTTCCAGAATGTAATCGGATTTTTTATAGCAGTTATGGTCACGAGGAAATTCACCGGAAGCACGTTTTTCAGGAGGATAAGTTTCCTGCCCACCACCTTATCAGTAATAGTGGCGGGATTCTTATTTACTTTAATATTAAATCCTGTCTGGGGAATTTTTGATAAAATACTTGAGGTGATAGGACTGGGATTTTTGATAAGACCATGGCTTGGTACCCCATCGATAGCGCTGGTAGTAATAGCGATTGTAACGAGCTGGCAGTTTTTAGGTACGTCGGTAATTTTTTATACCGCGGGTATCGA
>CAYVWW010000151.1:0-3390 GCA_964455605.1 uncultured Actinomycetota bacterium
TCAAATCTTTAATCTTGGTATAGGAGAGACCGTTACTGCCTCGTATGATGTAACGGTAACAGCAGCTGTGCAGGACAGCGGAGAAGCAGTAGTATCGGGTAATATACATATCCAGAATGATTCTGGAGAAGAAGGAGAGGACAAAACTGCCTTTGTTTCATATGTAAGGGATAAGATAGAATACAAAATTGGAGGCGGGCCATGGACCGAACTGAAGACTGTAGATATATCGGGACCTTTTATCATAGCTACCGGCGGCTCGGTAGATGTACCGTATTCGGTATCATTTACTCCTGTGGAAGGTGCGACATACCGCAACACTGCACTCGTAGGGCTTGATAACCATGCGCCTCCTCCTGGAGTATTTCATGAGCACCACTATACAGAAGACTTTTCTATTGATAGCATGAGCATAGAAGATGAAGCAGTAACCGTTACCGATAGTCTCCAGGGTAGCCTGGGTACGGTCACGCTGGATGACCTTGATGATAATGATAGTTATACATTCAGCTATGACAGAACTGTAGGTCCTTATGGCGAACCGGGAGATTACGGCATACCCAATACTGCAACACTCACGACTTGTGATACACAGACGCAGAAGGAGGATTCTGCAAATGTCGATGTTCATGTTGAAGTGCCCAGAGGAACCATAACTGTAATAAAGAATGTTATAGCACCAATCCCTTATAATGATGATGTAAGTGACGACCATTCATTTAGCGTAGTTTTACAGAAGGCGCCGAACTGGTGGGGTCCCTGGACCACTGTTGATAGTGAATCTATTTTTGGAGAAGGCGATAATGCGGTATTTACCGTTGACAGGGGATACTGGTACAGGGCAGTTGAGGGGTCTGACCCCGACTATATCCAGGGCTTAAATGACGGACCGGTATGGCTTGGATACTGTGATGAAAACAAGAATATAACCATCAAGAATCGTCAGATGTGGGCCCTAATAAAAGTCAATAAAGAAGTTGTGAATCATGATGGTTCGGATGTTGATGACAATCACTGGTTTCAGGTTAAACTTGAAAGTGAAAATTATACAACGCCTCTTTATCACAACTTTAATGAAGATGATTCTACATCATTCTTTGTATGGCCGGGGACTTATACAGCAGCTGAATTAGGTGATGACTGTTACGACCTCTATGATGACGGAGGTTCGATAACAGTTTACTCAAATGATATATGTGGAAATGAGTTAACAGTTACAAATGCAAGGAAACCCGGCTCAATAACCATTAACAAGGATGGGCTTGTAGGTGATGACCAGGCAGTATTTACGCTGTATGACGGCAACGGAAACCCGGTTGGGGACCCCATAACTCTCGGGAATGGCGGCTCCGATGGATGGTCGGAACTTTTCTGGGATAGCTACACGGTGGAGGAAACCGTTCCTGTGCCTGATACAAATGATTATTATTATGGTGAACCAACTTTTGACCCTGAAGCCCCGTATATTATAAGCTGTAGCATTTGCCAGAATAATTTAAACCAAATAGTAAATGTTACAAATAATGACCCAAGGGTTAAGACTGCTGAAATTGTTATTCGTAAAGTTGTAAATGGAACGCCGAGCGATAGTGATTTTATCTTTACTATAGATGACGGGGTAAACACACCATACAATATCAGTATAGACGGTGCAGGCGGAGATTCGTCACCGATCACGGTTGAAGCAGGGAAGGACTATACTATTACGGAAAATTATCCAGGGGACTGCTGGGATACGACAGTAGCAGACAATGCACCTGAAGGTCTTATAGCAACTGATGATGAGCTCAGGGAAGCTTCATTTACGGTTGACGGCATTAACGTTGAAGAGCTGGATGGCAGCATAATTACATACACCAATATCGCTGATCCCGGTAAAATAGTAGTGCATAAGGAAGGTATGCAGCTTGATGATTATGCAGCATTCAGGTTAACAGGGCCCAATGGATATGATGTTACGAAAAGAGTGGGAGGTCCGTCGCACTGGACCACAGCTACCTTTGCAAATCTCGAGTGGGGCACATATACCCTTACCGAGGTATGGGTAAGTGAAATGGACAGCAATAAGTACTGCTACACTTCTGATTTACCCGAAGAAGGTATTGAATTTACTGTTGAATGTGAGAGTCTTGAACACAACCCCGTAGTTGTAAATACACCTGAGCTTGGCACGATAAGGGTAATAAAGTCAGGTCTTGAATTAGATGATGGCGCATGGTTTATACTAAAAGATTCTAATGGAAATCAAGTATCAAAGAAAAGGGCTGGAACCAGTGAACACTGGACTACAGTTACTTTTAGCGATCTTTACAGGGGATCTTATATCCTGGAAGAGTTACCTACTGAAGGAAACTATTACACATATAAGACGAATTTAAATCCTGGTCCATATACGATAGATTGTGACAATCTGTATATAGAAGTTCCTGTAAATAACAATGCTGAAAAGGGCTCTATTACCATATGTAAAACTGATAAAACTAACGGAGAGTCGCTATTGGGGTCAACATTTGAGCTATGGAAATTATCTTCAAATACTCAAACCGAAGTAAATCTCAAGGCATTTACGGCAGCAGCTTCTTCATTTAGCAGTGAATGGCCAAAAGTAGTAGTACTTGGTGTTGACACACAGGGCAACTGTTATACCTGGGAAGGCCTGCCATATGGAACCTATATGGTTAAAGAAACAGATGCTCCGCAGGGATATAAACTTTTTGGCGATGACGTTCCACCAACTGGAGAAATAATAGTGAATATAAATGATGAGACAACTAATGTTCGCCTTGAAAAGGAAATAGCAAACCCGAGAATACCTGGTTCAGTAACTGTAATAAAGAAAGACGAATCTGGCAATACTATGGATGGTGTTGGATTTACCATATATTACAAGAGCAGCGGTAATCCAGTAATGCCTGAAAAGTTTACCAGCGGAGGGCTGGTTACATTCTCCGGTCTTGGATGGGGAGAGTATATAATATCAGAGACTACTGTACCATCAGGTTACACAAAGGCAGGTAATGTAGGAGTTGTAATAGGGCCGGATAATGCAGAGAGTGGAGTCACTGTAACAATAAATAATAGCAAAACTCCTCCTCCACCTCCACCACCCCCAACAACCACTACTACGACAACTGGTGGCGGAATAGAGGTATTGGGTATCATGGAGCTACCGTTTACCGGAATGAATCCAGCTATCCCGATATCCGGCTTATCTTCCATCCTTATAGGTGGATTTATGGTTATAGCTTCCTTTATAAGGAGGAAGTTCGGAAGGAAGTAGCATAATCCATAAACTGGTTGATATAAGAATAGCCCGGGCATATAAGTCCGGGCTATTTTATTTTAACTTTTACTCTATTCAGGTATAATTTTCTCTATAATCTAACTGGT
>CAYVWW010000152.1:0-3372 GCA_964455605.1 uncultured Actinomycetota bacterium
ATTATGGATTATGGAAAGTATAAGTACATGATTGAGATATCAGAGAAGCAGAAGAAAAAGAAGCAATCGCAAATTATCATAAAAGAGATAAAGTTGAGACCAAAAATAGATATAAATGATCTTAATACAAAAAAGAAACAGATAGAAAAATTTTTAAGCAGCGGTTATAAGGTAAAAATAACAATTATGTTCAGGGGGAGAGAGATAGTCCACAGGGAAATTGGAATGGGAATACTGAAAAAGCTGATGGATGATCTAAATGATAAGTTCACCCTTGAACTGGAGCCAAAAATTGAGGGCTATAATATAATAACAATTTTTGCCCCTGTTTCTAAATAAGAATAGAACTTGGAAAAATCATAATGGAAGGATTATTGTTATGCCAAAAATCAAAACTCATAAAGGGGCTGCCAAAAGGTTTAGGGTAACCGGTAGTGGAAAAATACTAAGGGTAAAAGCTTACAAGGGCCATATCCTAACTAAGAAAGATGCTGAAAGGAAAAGGCGGCTGGGAAAGATGCAAGAAGTTTCTTCCTCTGACAGGAAAAAAGTAAGAAGACTATTATGCAGGTAAAGAAAGGTGTGATTTGAATGGCCAGGGTTAAAAGAG
Organism: uncultured Actinomycetota bacterium; assembly: GCA_964455605.1. Classification (GTDB taxonomy): domain Bacteria; phylum Actinomycetota; class Humimicrobiia; order Humimicrobiales; family Humimicrobiaceae; genus JAQVEM01. The sequence goes on from CAYVWW010000152.1 coordinate 611, forward strand.
GGATTATTAAAAGTAAAAAGCATAAGAAAGTATTGAAAGAGGCTTCAGGATATTACGGCTCTAAAAGTAGAAGCTACAAGATAGCCAAGGAGCAGCTTGCCAAATCAATGAGTTATGCATATAGAGATAGGAAAAATAATAAAAGGAATTTCAGGAGATTGTGGATAATAAGGATAAATGCAGCAGCAAGAATAAACGGCCTGTCTTATAACGAGTTTATTTTCGGGCTAAAAAAGGCAAGTATAAATATTAACAGGAAAATGTTATCAGAAATGGCTGTTAATGACCTTGCAGCTTTTAAAGAGCTGGCTGAGGTTGTGAAAAAGCAGATTGCATAAGATAAAGTTATGGATAAAAAAGAAAAAAACATGGATGAGCTTAATAAAAAGATATCAGTAGAGTTAGAGGAATTCAATGTTGAGCTTAAATCCATAAATAGTCTGGATAACCTTGATAAAATAAGGTCAAGGTATACCGGTAAAAAAAGTTTTATTGCCGTGGAGCTAAAAAATGTTGGCTCTCTTCCTTTAGAGCAGAAGCCGGTAGTTGGTAAAAAATTAAATATCGCACGTGTTAAAATTGAATCGGATATAGCTGAGAAAGAAAAAGCTTTAAAAAATATAGAATATGAAGAAAAGCTTAAAAATGAAAGAATTGACCTGTCACTCCCAGGCAGGAGAGTTTTAAAAGGAAAAAAGAATATAATTTCCAGCGTAATTGAGGAAATTGAAGATATATTTATTGGGATGGGTTTTCAGATTGCAGAAGGACCGGAAGTCGAAACTGATTATTATAATTTTGAGGCCCTAAATACCCCCAGGGATCATCCTGCGAGATCATTACACGATACGTTTTTTATTTCTGAAAGTGTTTTGCTTAGAACACATACTTCACCAGTTCAGATAAGGTATATGGAGAAAAATAAACCTCCACTTAGAATAATAGTACCGGGTAAGGTATATAGAAGGGATTACGATGTATCTCATACACCGATGTTTACGCAAATAGAAGGTCTGGTAATAGGGAAGGATATAAATTTCGGTAATCTTAAATGGACACTGGAGACATTCGCGCACGAAATTTTTGGTAAGGACAGGAAGGTAAGATTCAGGCCACATTATTTTCCATTTACAGAACCAAGCGCAGAAATTGATGTATCATGCAATATATGCGGGGGTAAAGGATGCAGGGTATGCTCTGGAAGCGGGTGGCTCGAGATTCTAGGAGCTGGAATGGTGGACCCGAGTCTTTACTCTTTTGTAGGATATAATCCCGAGGAAGTAAGCGGTTTTGCTTTCGGAATGGGGATTGAGAGAATTTGTATGTTGAAATACGGAATTGATGATTTAAGACTGTTTTTTGAGAATGACATGAGGTTTGTCGACCAGTTTTAGCTTCTAATATTTGGTAGCCATTAACATGATTGTTTAATTTTTTAGAAATAATATTCTGGTCGATTATATTCTTGAAAGGATGATTTATTAATTGAAAGTAACTCTTAACTGGCTAAAAGAATTTATGGATACTGATGGGCTTGATGCTAAAGAAATAGCTAATTTACTCACTATGAGTGGCTCGGAGGTTAAAAAAATAGAAGATATAGGCAGTAGATATGAGAATATAGTAGTGGGAGAGGTTAAGGAGTTTCACCAGCATCCAGATGCTGATAAGTTGTCTGTATGCAAGGTTGATATAGGTACCAAAATATCAGAAATAGTTTGCGGAGCAAAAAATTTTAAAAATGGGGACAGGGTAGCTGTTGCTCTTCCGGGTTCAGTGATAAAAGGCACTACCATGAGGGAGAGTAAAATAAGAGGGGAAGCTTCATATGGAATGATGTGTTCTGAAATGGAGCTTGAGCTTTCTCAAGAGTCAGAAGGAATAATGATTCTGGAAAATAGCTGCAGGGTGGGGGAAAGTTTTGCAAAATCAACAGGTCTCGATGATTTTGTTTTTGAGCTTGAAATTACCCCTAATAGGCCAGATTGCTTGAGTATAATAGGTATCGCGAGAGAGGTAAGCGCCCTGAGCGGCATTGGATTTAAGATGCCGGATTATAATTTTAAGGGCAGGCTAAACACCGAGTCAGAACTTGCTATTGAAGTAAGGGATAAAGCACTTTGTCCGCGTTACTCGGCAAAAATATTTACAAATATTCCCGATGCAGAATCTCCACAGTGGATGAAAAACAGGCTGATGATGTGTGATGTAAGGCCTGTAAACCTTATAGTTGACCTTACAAACTATGTTATGCTGGAAACCGGGCAACCACTGCATGCTTTTGATAAGGACCTTTTATATTCCAGCAAGATAATAGTTAGAAGAGCAGCAAATGAAGAAAAAATAAAAATGATTGATGACTCTCTAAGAATTCTTGATAGTAACGATCTCGTGATAGCAGATGAAAAGAAAGCAGTTGCAATAGCCGGTATTATGGGAGGTATTGAAACTGAAATTGGACAGGGAACAAAAAACGTACTTCTAGAAGCGGCAAATTTTAACGGGCCCCTAATAATGAGAACTTCAAAAAAAATGGGTCTTCGTTCAGAGGCATCAAATAGATTTGAGAAAACAATAGATCCCCTGCTTACATTATTCGCTATAGGTAGGTTTGAGGGCATCCTTAATAAGGTTACAGGGTTTAAAGAGGAAGGCTGCGTTTATGACGCATTTGATAAAAAAGAAAGAGAAATAAAAGTAACTTTAAGAGTAAAAGAAGTAGGAAATGTCCTGGGAAAAAGCATTAAAAAGGAAATAATATC
>CAYVWW010000153.1:0-986 GCA_964455605.1 uncultured Actinomycetota bacterium
AACTACTGGGTAGTTATTATGATAAAATACAATATTAAACTTGTTAAAATTTTCTTTTGCTTTCTTAACAAACTTTAAATTTTTTTCAACTGCAAAAACATAGCATGCATATTGACTTAATAAATAACTTCCGTATCCTTGACCGCATCCAACGTCTAAAACATTATCATTCCTGTTTATGTTCAATTTCTCAATAGCATAATAATAACGCCCTAAATGATTAAACATAGTCTGTAAGTTCTCTTGTAAAGGCTCTTTTATTAAATCTTTAAGTATTATTGTTTCTTGCATAGTCTTTTTACTCCTTTTTATTTTTTACACCATCTTTTAAGTTGTAGATATATAATATAAGCTAATATTAAAAAACAAATTATACTAATTATCATTTAAAACCTCTTCTAAATCCTCAATTATTTCTAATGCATTGTCTTCTAAATTTTCTTCTTTCGGGAATATAATATCTATATTTTTCTTTGTTATTTTCCAAAACTCATCCTGTTTTTTTTCGTTTTTCTTTAAATACTTTTCATAATTATTATATAATTCAGTCACATTTTTTATTATCTTTTGTCTTATATTAATTCTATTTATGCATAATTCCGGCTGCTCTATGTCATCAAAAAACCATTTCATTTTTGGGTGTGAATTAAAACCTACTACCAATTTATTAATTCCAAAAGGTATCAATAAAGAGTGCCCTCTTGAACCGATCATTATATCAGTATTGCCATAATGTTTTATAATATTAGGAAATATAACTTTTCTAAAATTTATTTTATTACATTTAACCTTTTTCTTTAATAATAATTTATAAAAATTCATATCTGTATTTAAATGCCCGAATACTGTTATTTTAAACCTTCTGCTTAAAAATTTAATCGCTTCTGCAATTTCATTTAATACTTTAACTTTACTTTTTCCATATCTTAAATCAAGTCTATCATAGGGAATATTCACACATAAATTATTATTTCTTTTTTTCTCTA
>CAYVWW010000153.1:996-3369 GCA_964455605.1 uncultured Actinomycetota bacterium
GTTATTTAGTTCTTTACGATAGAGAATATATGTTTTTTTATCTATATCATAAATCTTACTAATCACAGACGTTGAACATGGTTGTATTTTTATTTTCTTTGTATACTCATCACCAATCAATTTAATTATTTCTGCTTTATCCCCGTTATTTCGAACACTAAAAAACTCACATTTATCAATAAAATATTTTAAATTATCTATAAATAAATCACTAGGATTTTGACCATAGAAGTAATTATATCCTAATGCAAAGGCATAAATAGGTTTTTCAATCTTATCAAGCATTTCTTTACTACAAGGCCATTGCCAACCTGAAATAGTATTTGAGTTGCTATCCGGTAAAAATAATCCGCCACCGCTAAATATAATTTTATCTGCTTTATTTAGCCTGTCTATATATTCTTGATCTACTCTATCCCTAACATTAACCAAATCCCAATCAACATCATAAAACTTATTTACTAACGCCCTAAATACCTGTGTCAAAACTACGTCTCCGGCATTACCGCCAAATAATCCAATCTGTGCTATTTTCATAATAACTCCTTAAATAATTTATTCCATTTATTAACCATGTTTTCTACTGAATATAATTTAGCTCTTTCTTTAGCCTTAAGTCCAAGCTTCTTTTTTTCTTCAGGATTCCCTAATAACCAAATAAGTTTCTCTTCAAATTCCTGAATTGATTTACAAATTATCCCGGCATCCCCTAAAACTTCCCACATAGCCTGTTGATCTATTGTTGAATATAGAATTATTGCAAGCCCTGAAGCCATAGCTTCTAATAATCCAATACTAAAGGTTTCTTTATAGGTGTGATGCATATCTGCATATATTGACATTCTACTTAATATCTCTGCTTTTCGTTCGTTTTCATGTCTTTGAAGATCTTCAATATATTCTATATTTTCACTCTTTTTCTTTACATTGCTGCAAGCCATTAAGCATTTACTATCTGTTTTATCATTAACCCTTTTAACGACATTATTAAATTCCGGATGTATCTTGCCTGTTGAATAAGCCGTTATCCTTCCATAAACTTTATTATTATAATCAATCTCATGGTTATAATATTTCATATCAATTGCGCAAGGTATAACCACAGAATTATCTATTTTTTGGCTTTCTGTTAAAACTACTACCTTATCACTATATTTAGAATAAATCTTGCCACTATGGACTAAAGAAATAAGCTTTCCGCAAAGATTTTTAAAATTAACAAACTTTTCAGCATCTCTCATAATACATTCTAAAATATAAATATCAGCCTTTGGCATAACTGAACTATGAAGATAAGACTGAATATGTTTACCTTCAGTTAAGCTTGTTATTTGTCTATACATTTCGTTTGGGTATTTAAGGTTCGTTATATGGCATATAATAGGCTCTTGATTTACAACCTCTTTACTCTTGATCTTATCAATATCTATTTTTAACTCATCTTGACTTATACGCCTAAATATATTCGGCATTGTGCCATCAACACAGACATTTATAATCTTATCTTTCCATTTTTGAAACTTTTTAAAACCTTGTTCAGTCCTAACATATTTCATTAAATATGAATGAGTCTTTTTTTCACCGATATAATCTTTTTTATAATGATGTTCTACGTTATCTTTTTTCTGTTCATCTTCTTTGAGTGTGTCCATACCAAGAAGATAAATAGGATTAGCACCTGAAATAATAGCCAAATGTAATGCGTTTAATCCGGTAATTTTCCCGTATAATCCATTTATTATATTTAACTCAATTTCATTAACTTTGAATAACTGTTTATATCTTATATAATTATTTGTTTTTAAAATACTGGTTCTACTGGAAGCAAATATTTTTCCTTTATATTTACTCATATCATATGTTGTTTTTGCTAAGAATTGTTGATCTAAAAAAATAAACCATTCCATTAAATCCCAGTCCTCAATAAGATGATTTATACCTATAGTGTGAAGTCCATTAAGTAAATTAAAATCAAACCCTTCAATAGCTCTTGAAGTACCAACAACAAAACAAGGTTCATCCTTCCATGCATTCATTATACCGTCAAATTGACCTCTATTGTCGCCAAGCGTTTCATATAATTTTCTCATCTCTTGCCAGTATGTTCTTTTTTCGGGCGTCATGTATTTATGTTTAATATTCATTTCATGAGAAGAAAGAGGAATTGTTTTTTTTATTTTTGTTGCTTTTTGTTTAACCTTAATATCACTTAATCTTATTATCATTGATAATTTTCCACTCCATATTTTTCAAGCAATTCCCTAAATACAACCGTTAAGGTATGTTTACATCTAGGATGCAAAGGTAACGTAAAATCATAAGGATCGAAATCCGGATCATTCCCGGATACGCTAAAAACCCGCCCTTCAATTT
>CAYVWW010000154.1:0-3356 GCA_964455605.1 uncultured Actinomycetota bacterium
CCTTTAAGTTTTTCCTATCTTAAAAAGAATGGCAACAGTTTTCCTCGGCAGGATTTATTTATGGAAATGATGGGAAAATCCCTATAGCCGGATTTTTTGGTTTTTAAAAGGTTATAAATTATCCTATCACACCTGCCCTGTCGAATGTAGCCAGGTGGTTCAATTTATCTAATCAGTAGTAAAATTTTTTGCGGTTTCAATTCTTTCCATTATAGGCGGATGGCTGTAAAGGAAAAACCTTATATAATTTGCCGGAGATACGCTGGAAAGATTTGATTTGCCGAGCTTTACCATAAGGTTTACCTGCGCGTCGGGATTCCCGGTTGCCTGGACCGCAAAACTATCCGCCTGCCTCTCGAAAAACCTGGACACCGCATTGCCTGCCGGCATCATTAAAAAAGAAACCACTGATACAAGGAGGATTATAACGAGTATCGACCTGAAATCCCCCAGCATCCCCGAGCGGGTAAGAATAAGGTGCAGTATAAAAAGGCCCACCGCCCCCGAAAGCGCTCCTATTATCATATTTTTAATTATATGCCTGTTATACCAGTGCCCTATTTCATGGGCAACCACGCTTAACGCCTCCTGGTCCGAGAAATTATTAATAAGGTTATCGAATACGACCACGCGCCTGCTTCCCCCTACTCCTGCGAAGTACGCGTTAACCTTGCTTGTTTTCCTGCTCGCATCTGCGACCATAACATCCTTTACCTCTATACCCGCCTTATCTGCGATATTTATTATCTCTTCGCGCATATCCTCGTTTGCAAGCTTTTCAAATTTATAAAAAAGAGGGTCTATAAGTATTGGATAGAGGTAACTAAAAAGTACGATAAATGCAGCCAGGATAACAGAGGAAACTATCCACCAGTACCGGGGCATATAAACCATCAGCGCATATATGCCGGCTATCCCGATAGAATTAAGCGCAATGGATATGGCATTTTCTTTAAGATGATCCATAAGCCACATAGAGATAGTCTGGTTCGAAAGGCCAAACCTGTGCTCGACTACATAACCCCTGTAATATGAAAGCGGCAGCAGTATAAGCTCGATAAAAATATAAAATAGGATTATCAGCAAAAAAGCATACCAGATATTTATGCGGGGACTTTTAAAATATTTAAAAAACAAAAAAACTATACCGGTCATTAAAACCCACGACAGGAAACGGCTGGCAATGCTTATATTAAGAGAAACCCTGTTATAATCTGCAGCTTTTGCAAGAAATCCGTCATCAAAATACTGGCGCACCTCGCTCCCGTAAACGGGTCTGTGCGTCAGATTAACCACCAATATCGACACGAGCGAAATTACCGCAAGACTCAGTAAAATTATTAAAATAAAAATCAGCAAACCTTCTCCTTCAAATAAATTAGTTTTCATAGCTTATTCCCATAAAGCCTATGGAAAAATGTTGCTACGGATATTATATCAAACCAGGGAAGACCCCTCTTTTTTTTCTTTCCCCGCACTTATCTGTACCCATACCCGGACAAAGAACTCACAATCCACACAAAATTACTGAAATAATAAATAATTGCGTAATACAGTATCATCTATATCTGCTATTCAAAACTGACAGGTATTACGAGCTCGTCATCATAATCGCGAAGGTCGGAGGGGTTATTCTTTTCAAGAACTAACGAACCTGTATCTGTCTCCGGATTCTCAAATTCAATCTCTGCCCTGAATGGAACGAAATCTTCCGTCATCCACTCATCAAGCGCCTCGGCATAATGAACTGCGATCTCTTCCCCGTTCCCGTCAAGAATCTTAACAGGGAAATTTGCCTCGAAGAACCACGTCCCCCTTGCCTCTCCTGTAATTATTAGCGGGCTTGAAATAACCTCATTGGGTTTGGGGCTTTCCACCATTATGTCTTTTTCTTCTTCATTTTCATTTGAATCCCCGGCTGTCCCTATCTTCTCTTCTTCGTCATTATTTTCACCGGCTGCCGTAGATTCCGGCTCTTCCTCTTCTTCCTTCTCTTCTTCTTCATCATCATCTTCTTCGCCCCCGGCGGACTCTTCCGGCTCCACAACAGTTCCATTTTCCCCTTCTCTGCCCCCATTTTCTGAAATAAGCGTGCAGGAATTAAAAGAGAGGCCAAAAATAAGTGCCGCTACAACAAAAATTATTAAATAAATTGATAAATATTTTAATTTCATTTCAGCTCACCTTGATTATAAGTTGTATTAATTTTAAAAATCAAATTAAAGCTATCCAAGCTGCCTTTCATTATAATAATATAAAAAAAAGATATATAATATATTACGCACAAAATAAAAATAAATCTTATTCCATAAACCGGCATTTTAAAAAACTATATTCAGGGAGATTTTAATTATGAAAAAATCTCAATATGTTTTGCTGGCGATAGTTTTCTTATTGGTTTCTATATGTTTTCAGCTTGCCGGCTGTAACGGCTCCGGAGAAAAAGATGCCCTGGCTGAAGATACAGCAGACATTGAAGAGACTGAAACCAAAGAAACCGGCAATGACACTGCAGAAGACGAGCAGGAAAAAGCAGATGTTACCGGAGAAGAATCCCCTGCCACCAGCGAAGAAACGAAACTACCCGAAGGGCCCAACACGGAAAAATTCGATGAGTACTTTTCAAGCATAGGGCTTGGCAAACTTTCAGCTGGAGCAACTCTTCTCCAGGATATGGAACCGGATATAAGTATATTTTCAACAGATGAAGGGATATGCCTTTATGGCACCTTAAAAAAGAGTGCCATTATAGGGGTCGCAATCTATAATCCGGAAATTTCCAGTTACGAATCAGAAAGGCAGGATTTACCACAGACTCTGGAGAAAGGTGGCTTTGTTTCCTGTAGTGCCCTTACTACTGGCGGCGGTAAATATGAATACAGGGTCTATATCGGGGATACACTGGTTGCGGCACTCCCTTTTGAAGTTAAATAGGTTTTTTAGAATTTTTAAGAGAATTTATTATGACATTATATAAAAAAATATATCCCTTCATACTTATCTTAACCTTGGTTGTAATTTCAAGTTTTACCCTATCCTGCAGTATTATCTCTACCGCAGCAGAGGATGCAATAAAAGATACGGAATATGAATATTACGAATATTATGAAGAGGTACCAGTAGAGGAATCTGCAGCAGAAGAAATCGGGGCACATAAAACTACCGAAGAAACCGGGGGTGAAAAAGAGCCAGAAGAAATAAAAGAATCCCCGGTAAAATTTACAAATGCGATCTTAGAAAAGCTTGATGAAGTAGAAGAGCAGTACTCAACTGAATTCAGGCAATACCTGGAATCACTTGAAAAAAATTAACTGGAATATTTATTAGAAAATGACAGCGAGATAAAGAAAGAATAC
>CAYVWW010000155.1:0-3355 GCA_964455605.1 uncultured Actinomycetota bacterium
TGAAAAAATGATATAAAAAAGGTTAAGGTTTTTGAAAGGAGAATTAATTGGAATACGTATTAGGTGTTGACGGAGGTGCAACGAAGACTGTTGTGCAAATTGCGGACCTGTCAGGGAAAGTAGTTTCAGAAAGCGAATATTACTCAAGCAATTTTAAAAGTGTTGGCGTAGAAACTGCCAGAGATAATCTAACTAAAGTCGTGCTTAGCGCAATGGAGAAAATAGACCTTCCGGAGAATTTCGTTTTCCGTTACGCCTGTTTTGGTATGGCCGGCTACGACACGGCATCAGATGGAAAAACTTACCACAAGATGGTATTCGATAGCAGTATAAAGAAGCACCTGAAAGCCAAAAATACTCTTATAATTAACGATACGAGGATTGGCCTTGCTGCGGGTAGCAGCAGCAAAAACTGTATAATAATAATCTGTGGCACTGGCTCTAACTGTCTTGGAATAAACGATAAAGGCAAAGAGGTAAATGTTAATGGATGGGATTATATACTGGGTGATGAAGGAAGCGGTTATGCAATTGGAGTAAAGGCTCTAAGGGCAGTAATGAGAGCGTACGATGGCAGAGGCGAGAATACACTTCTTACCGATACGATTATGGAGGATTTACAAATAAAAAGCATACCGAAATTGGTTACCTGGGCTTACGGGAATTCTTTTTTCAAAGTCAGGATTGCAGCTCTTGCTAAAACTGTTTGCAGGACAGCAGAAATGGGTGATAAAACTGCGATAAGAATCCTGAGGGAAGAAGCTATGGAAGCTATAAATTCTATTTCAATAGTCGTTGGTAAGCTTGGTCTGGCCGAAAAGGAATTTGACCTGGTCTTCGTTGGAAATGTATTTAAATGTGATAAATTTTTTAAGTCAGTATTAATGAAAGAGATAAGAACCAGATTTAAAAAAGTTAATTTTACTCCTCTTACTGAAAAGCCGGTTCAGGGTGCTATAAAACTTGCTCTTGATAAAATTTAAGCATATCTGTTCCCGGGTTACTTTTTTACAGACTCTTTGATGGGGCCAAATATAAAATCTTTTCTTAATCTTCGCTTGAAGTTTAAAATTTCCCATTATTAAGATATTATTATTCAGAAGATATATTAATCGGTCAAGTCTATTAATAGTTGAATAAGGTTAAAGTTGATCGTAATTAGAGAGGTATTGTGGGAAAAGGTTTATTTATAACTTTTGAAGGCCCTGATGGGTCGGGTAAAACAACCCAGATAAAGCTTTTAAGCAGCTATCTTAAAGGTGAAGGATTTGATATAGTTAACACCGTGGAACCCGGCGGAACAGGAGTTGGCCGCAGGATAAGAAAAATTTTGCTTAACAAGGGGAATCTGGATATATCACCCAGAGCAGAGACTTTTCTATTCCAGGCTTCCAGGGCTGAGCTTACATTAAAAGTAATAAAACCCGCCCTGGCGGATGGGAAAATTGTTATTTGTGATAGGTTCTTTGACTCGACGCTTGTTTATCAAGGGATAGCAAGGGGTCTTGGAGAAAAAAAAGTTTTGGAAATGAGCCTGTGGGCTACTGATGGGCTGGTACCCGATATAACCTTTTTAATCAATATCGGAGTGAGCAGGGGTATGAAAAGAATGGATATTTTGAATAAAAAGATGGACAGAATCGAAATGGAAAAAGATGATTTTAAGGAAAGGGTCTACCGGGGATATCTTGATATCGCATTAAAAAACAAAGGAAGATTCGTAGTCATCGATGGCGAAAAAAGCATTGAAGATATATTCGAGGAAATAAAAAGTGAGGTTTATTCCCGTATTAGAGATTTAAAATGAAAATACTGGAAAATATTGATTTTTTACTCGTAGATGATGCAAACCAATCAAATATTAAATCACTTTTAAGTATGGTTGAAAGTGGCAGCGTTTCACATGCGTATTTGTTTTACGGAAATAACAGTAACCTCCTTTTAAAACTTGCCCTTAATTTCGCAGCTTCTATTAATTGCCCTGATAATGGATGTGGCAGTTGCCCGGTGTGCATAAATACGATAAAGGTTGTTTACCCTAATTTATTGGTTGTAGAGCCGGAAGGCAATATATTGCGAACGGAAGAAATATTAAAATTGCAGAGATTTATGGGGCTGAGTTCATATAATCCGGGCAAAAAGATTTGCATAATAACGGAATCCGAGCTGATGAACCAGGAAGCTGCAAACAGGCTGCTTAAAACTCTTGAAGACCCTCCAGATGATAACAGTATATTCATACTGCTTACTGAGGAGATATCGGCAGTGCTGCCGACAATCGTTTCAAGATGCCTTGTTTATAACTGGAATATCAGACTTTATGAGAATGGTAAGAATGCTACTGATTTTGAGGCGATGGATAGATATTTAAATGAGGGGATTAGAAGTATGCTGGCAGGTGCCGGGGGGAAAGTAAAAAAGCCCTCAGCATACCTGGAAATGGCGTCAAAACTGGTTGAGATTTTAAAGAAGATGGAAGCTGCAGTTAAGACGGATCTTGAGAAGGAGCTTTTTGAAATAAAACAAAGTGATTTTGATAAAAGTGATGTGAAAAAATACACGGGTATTTTAAAATCCAGGCATAAGAGAAAAATAAATAAATTTCATATTTTAGCTATAAGCAGAATTTTTGATATAATATCTGCCTGGCTTGGAGATATTATCGCTGTTAAGTCAGGGGCTGATGAGTCAGGCCTTTATTATAAGAAAAATTATGATTTTATATATGATAATGCTGGAAATGTTAAAATAAAAAAGGTCTTCAGCTTGATGAAGATAATAGAATATAACAGGAATTATCTTAATTATTCTATTAATTCCGAGCTGGCTCTGGATAATATTTTTTTAAAATTTGGAGAGGTATTTAGATAAGAGGTGCAAACTATATGTCTTTAATCATAGGTATAATATTCAGGAAAAATGATACGGTGCATTATTATGACCCTGCTGGCATAAAACTTGATATTGGCGATAAGGTTATCTGCAACATTGGCGATGGAGTAAAAGAAATAGGAGAAGTAATCGTGCCAACCGTTGATATAACGGAGCGCGATATTACGAATCCCCTGAACAGGGTTATAAGAAAAGCTACCTATTATGATCTTTCTGTTGATGAAATGAACAGGGATAAGGAAAAAAATGGTTTGGAAAAATTTGACCATCTGAATAAGAAATATAAACTTAGCATGAAGCTGGTAGATGTTCATGTACTTTTTGATAAGAGTAAGATGATATTTTATTTTACTTCGGATAAAAGGGTTGATTTCAGGGAAATGGTAAAGGAGCTTGCTACCCATTTTAAAATGAGGATTGAGCTCAGGCAGATTGGCGTAAGAGATGAAGCCAAAATAATAGG
>CAYVWW010000156.1:0-3338 GCA_964455605.1 uncultured Actinomycetota bacterium
CGACAATTGAAATACTGGAACATCTTGATAACCCCGGAAAGGCCCTAGAGGAGATAAAAAGAGTGGCAAAAAAATGGATTATTTTTTCAGTGCCAGACGAACCCTTATGGAGAATATTAAATGTTATGTCGCTCAGATACTTGAAAGACCTGGGCAATACTCCGGGTCATGTTAACCACTGGACTCCGAAAGAATTCAGAAACCTTATTAAAAAACATTTCAGGGTTTTAAAAATAGTAAAACCATTACCATGGACAATAATCCTTGCAGAAAAGATATGACCTGGATCGCGTTTTATATTGATTTACACTTTATTTCTAACCACAGCCCATATTTCCCCGAACTGAACAGAGTAACTTTCAACCATAAGGCCTGCTGAATCTATCTCATTTTGAAATTCATTAAAAGTATATTCTATGTAATGGGTCTTATCCAGCCGGTGATCAATCCCCATCTCCCTTTTATATAAAACTACCCAGCTCCTATCTATCATGGGAACCCTTATCAGCAATTTTTCCCCGAGAATTTTTACTTTTTTAAGAAGCTCAACCCTTTTTTCAATATGCTCAAGGACATTGGATAATATTATAACATCAAATTTTTGCGTGGAATCCCAGCTCAATATATCACCGCAGATATAATCCACATTATCCAGCAAGAAATTTTTCTTTGCGGTCCTGATATTATCGTCATCTATATCTATACCAACCACGTTTTTTGCTTTCTTTGCTATATCAAAGGCAACCGAGCCGTTCCCGCAGCCGACATCCAGAACAGTATCACCGGGGTTAATATTGTCCATGAAAAAATCATGATATTTCATTAACCTGTGTTTCGGATGTATCCCCTTCCCCAGCATGACTGAATACTTCGAGAGCCTGCTGTATATAAAGTTATCAGCATTAAGCAGAGTCCTGACAATTTTTAGCAGTATTTTATTCTTTATTCTTTTTATCATTTTAGATCATGTCTCCGAGACTACTTTTTATTTTATAAAGAATCTCCTGTTACTTCTGAAAAACCATGTTAATAGAATTATAAATGAAATAAGCTCAGCCAGAATCAAGGCAATTATTATACCATCAATTTTATAAAGTGGAACAAAAATAGCCAGCAGTGCCAGCTTGATTACGTCCATGGTCGTATAAAGCTTCAAGACACTGCTCCCGCTCCCCTGATAGCTTGCAAGGTATTTAATAGTTAAGTTAACAGGCATAAAAATCAAAGGTATGAGCAGCATCCTGCCGTATCTAATCATATCCAGAGCTTTTACAGTGCCTTCTCTTACTACATCCACATTATCTATGTTAAAAAAGAACCTTAAAAGGATTGGCGTCAGGAACCAGAAAATAGCAAAAATTACAAGGCCGAATAAAAAAATATAAGCCAGCCCTTTCTTAACTATTCTTCTGTTGTCAGCTTCAGGATGGGCTGCCAGCTTGACCGTTGGTACATTGACAAGAGTTTTTAACCCATTCTTTATAAATTGAGGAAATACATGGACAATACTATAAATACCAACCATGGAAGCGGCGGAAGCAGAGATGGCCGCATCAGCTTTTTCGACAGCTTCAAGCATTATCCTCTCAATATTTGTTGCAATATTTGACACTGCGCTTGAACCAGTCAGCTTGAAACCATGTTTTAAATAATCCTTTTCTTTTTCTTTATCAATTTTTTCCGGTTTTATCCTTTTGATTATCCAGAAAAAGAAAATTATGTTATAAATTGATACGACAAGGAGATAAGCAATAATCGTATAAAAATAACTCCTGAAAAAATAAAGGACCAGCGCGCATGACAGAAATCTGGTACCACCCATCAACAAATTTAATAAAAAGACAGTTTTAAATCTTCTCTCACCGTAATAATACGGCTCCCAGGTATTTAGCCCGTAATAAAACGGAACCACTAAAGCTGCAAAAATAAGAGGCCACCTTATCCCGCTGCCCTTATAATAACTGAAGGCAAGGATTAAAAGAACGGCACTGGCAATAAGAGAGAATAAGGCGCTAACTATGACCGCCTTTTTGAAAAACCCCTTAAACCTTTTGGCAACCGCTTTAGTAACAGAGGTGCCGAGACCGTTAATCGAAAGTATAACCATTATACTTAAAACTGAAAAAAACAGCTTATAGTTTCCAAGGTCTTCCGAGCTCAAATAGCGTACCAGGAGGACACTTAAGAAAAATCCGTCAAGAGAAGCAACGGCAAGGTTAGCCATTCCATAAGCGCTATCTTTAAAATTCATTTTGAAGTACTTTATAACTTTGCCAATACTCTCAAGTAAATGTTTTTTTGCTTTCTTAAAGTTATCCATCATTTTACTGCCCTTATTCCATAGCCGGTAGTAATATTGTCCAATTTTAATACGCTTCCTGCTGCAAGTTTATTTTCTGCTTTTAAAACATTTTTAAGCTTTCTTTTTACAAACCTGTTTATAACAATTCCTGCTTTATCCCTGCTAAAGCCATTCGTTTTTACCTTTAATTTACCGAGTTCTGAATTAAGCTTAAAACTTTTACCCAGCCCCTGCTTTACTACAGAGACTTCCTTAAAACCATAATTCCACAATCTTTCAATTATTAATTTTAAAAAATCATCAAATACTTTTTCCCCTTCACTCACTCTCTCCTCCGGAGCGGTAATTGTCAGCAGCAAAACACCTCCGCCATCTAAGCTCCCCTGTGCCCATTCCAGCATGCTCCCCACATCTTTTTTATCTTTTACTATTTCAGGAAATACCACACAATTAAATTTCTGGCTGACTGAAGGAAGTTCCGTCCGGTATTCTATATTCAAATCTTTATTATCAATTTCCCTGCTTTCTTCTCCATAATAAAAAACACCCTGACCGGCAGTGATAGAATTCAGGTTATCCGCTATAAAATTATTTACATAAAATTCTCTTATGGAGGTATCCAGAAAATCAGATTCATCAACTTTATCCGACTCTACAAACTGGATAAATGGTTCCGACAGTAAATTCTTTCTTATATAATCGCTCCACTGCCCGGAAGAACCTTTTTCCTTATCCTTATACTCACCTTTAGCTTTGGGTATACCCCTGCCAAGATGCATGTAAATTATCTCGTTTTTTTCGTTAAAAGACCTCGTAACATTCAAATCATATGCTTCCATCGTTTCCGGTATTAAACCGGTCAGCTCCGGGCTGTCAAAAGTGTTCGGCGTATGAAATATATCAAATCCATTTTTCCTGAGGAGGTAAATTGCCTCATCCCCTACATCAAACTGCGGCAGTTCCGGTAAAAAACTAAGTTTCAGTTCCCTGAACAACTGGAAATCAATTATATAACCGCAAACATGTAAAACACCCT
>CAYVWW010000157.1:0-3333 GCA_964455605.1 uncultured Actinomycetota bacterium
TTATACCACCCAGAAGTTCGGTGACGTCTTCATCTTTATAATGATCATTATCCTGGATATCTATACTTTTTATTTTGAAATATTCACTGTTATAAAAAAAATTTAAACCCCATATTGCAAAGACAAAAAACAAAGCAACTAAAAGAAGCTTAATAAAATCCCATACCCTCCTTTTTATTATTTTTCTTTTTCTTCTTGCAATTAAAGAGTTATTATTTTTTTTAATCTTTTACCACCACTAACTTATACTTTTAAATTAGCCATATCCAGAATTATCTCTACCAGATGATCAAAACTAATACCTGCAGCTTTTGCAGCTTTTGGCACGAGGCTCGTAGCAGTCATGCCTGGCATGGTATTCAGCTCGAAGGCATATGCATTGTTATTACAATCAAGTATGAAATCGACTCTTGATATGCCGCTGCATTCAAGTGACCTATGGCATATAACTGCGGCATCTGATATTTTTTTATAAACTTTTTTATCCAGCACTGCCGGCACTATATATTCCGTCGTTTTTTCTACATATTTAGCTTCGTAATCATAGAAACCGCTTCTTGGTTTAATCTCTATAATCGGTAAAGCTACAGGATAATTACCTATTATGCCCACAGTCAATTCTTTCCCGCTTATATACCTCTCGATTAAAATTTTTTTATCATATCTGTACGCATTCTTTATTGCGCTTTCCAGCTGCTTATGGTCCCTGGCTATACTGATCCCTATTGTCGAACCCTCACTATTTGGCTTGACTATCAATGGAAAACATAACTTACCTTTTATCAGTTTTTTAATATCTGCAAGATCCATACGCTTATCATAATCTAAAGCAACATAATCCGGCGTAAGGATATTCTCGTGGCCCATTATCTTTTTTGATAGCAATTTATTAATAGCAATAGCACTCCCAAGCACCCCGGAACCCGTATAAGGTATTTTCATAAATTCAAGTAATCCCTGGATTGTCCCATCCTCTCCGTACTTTCCATGAAGTGCCAGAAATGCAATATTTATTTTTTTAAGCTCCGGTAAAAAGTCATTTTTTGGGTCGATAAATATTACATCATAACCTGATGCTAAAAGAGATTTGTATATGTTTCCACCAGTGAGAAGGGATATTTCCCTTTCTGAAGAAATTCCACCGGCTATTACGCCTACCTTCAGCTTCTTTTTCATTTTCCTTACTTTAAGATTTTGAAATCTTCCTGCTATATCTTCCATATTAAAATCCCACCAGCCTTACTTCATATTCCAGTTTCTTATTAAATTTTCCCATTACCTTATCCTTTACTATCTTTGAAAGTACCAGTATATCCTCCGAGCTGGCATTGCTATAATTTTCAATAAAGTTTGCATGCTTTGCAGAAACTCTCGCCCCGCCGTAACAAAAACCTTTAAGCCCGCATTTATCTATAAGCTCCCCTGAAGATATTGAAAATCCATCGGGGTTCTTAAAAAAACAACCCGAACTTCTCGCCATAATCGGTTGCGAAATTTTCTTTTCATTAATCTTCTTTTTCACTCTGGCAAGAACATCTTTTTTATCAGACCTGCCTGCACTCAAAACAACACCTGTAATAACTATTAGCCCCTCTATATCCAGATGTCTGTAACCATAATCATTCTTACTTAAGATTACGCTCTTTTCAACAACTTCATCATTATTTCTTACCATGCAACTGATTTCACTTATATGGTCACATATCCCGGTCTTACCCGTTCCGCTGTTGCCAGCGATACCTCCGCCAAGGGTACCCGGGATTCCGGAAAATTCAGAAAAATCGAACCCCATTGAAGCGGCCTTTACTATAAAATTTAAAAAATTTAATGCAGCGCCTGCGCTTAAATCATTTTCTCCCTCAAGTTTTATATGGCTAAATCCTCTGCCCAGTTTTATCAGTACCATATTCATATATCCATCGCTAAACAGTATATTGGTGCAATCACCGACTATTAAAAAATCTATTTTGTTCTTTAAGCAAGTTTCTATCATTGTCTTCAGCTCATATGCATTTTCAGCTATAAAGTAGCACGGCACCCTTCCGCCGGCTCTGATAGAAGAAAGTTTTGATGTGTCCACATCAAATGATAGTTTCCGAAAACCTGTACCTTTAATAATTCTTATAATCTCTTTACCTGTTAAATTGATTTTTTCCATAACTGGTAATGAAGCTTTTTTAAAAATTTATTTTAAATTATTAATAATCTTACTAATTTATGCTACTTTAGCTCTTTAATATCTCATCAGTAACCCGCGTAATGTCTCCAGCCCCCATCAACAAGACTATGTCATTTTCTTTCATATTAAGCTCCAGATATTCCGCTACTTCTTTAAGTCTGGGAATATAGATTATCTTCCTGCTAAAACCATCGTCTATAAGATTATCTACAAGTATTTTACCTGTAATGCCCGGTATTGGTTCCTCACCCGAACCGTATACATCCGTAACAATTAAGATATCTCCACCATCAAAGCAACCATTAAATTTATCCTTCAGACTTGCAAGCCTTGAATACCTGTGTGGCTGAAAAACTACAATAACCCTCTTATTTCCTTCACCTTTAGCTGCCTGGAGGGTTGCCTTTACTTCTGAAGGGTGATGCGCGTAATCATCAATAATCAGAGCGCCTTTCTTTTCCCCTCTCATTTCAAATCTCCTTTTAACACCTGTAAACAACTTCAAAATATCAGCTACCTGCTGCATGTCAAGATTTAGCATGTTGCATACTGCAAGAGCTGCAAGACTATTTTTTATGTTATGCATACCCGGCACATTTAAATTAATTTTTACCTTTTTCTTTTTTTTACCACTTTTGAATATAAGATTATAAGAAGAAGTAAAATTAGAAAACTTTATATCCTCCGCATATATATCATTTCCGGCGCCGGTCCCATAATAAATAACCTTTACATCACCTGATTTAAAAATCCCCCTGAAATTTTTAAGATAATCTTCGTCGCCATTCATGACCACGAACCCGTCATGCCTTGTATAACTTACGAATTTTTTAAAACTGTCTTTTATTTCCTCAATATCCTTATAAAAATCAAAGTGGTCTCCATCGATATTCGTAACCACGCTTACAAATGGCTTATATTTGAGAAAGGAGCCATCACTTTCACACGCTTCGGCAACTACAAGCTCCCCTTCCCCGAACCTCGCATTCGAACCAAGCTCATTAAGTTCGCCACCCACCATTATAATAGGGTCCAGGCCCACTCCTCTTAAAATTAAAGCAATCATTGAAGTGGTGGTAGTTTTACCATGAGTCCCTGCTATAGCTATACCTTTACGGGTATTCAATATCCAGGCAAGTATATCCGATCTCGCA
>CAYVWW010000158.1:0-3280 GCA_964455605.1 uncultured Actinomycetota bacterium
AAAATTAATAGTTTTTATTAGATAAATTATCCTAAATTATAACAAACAATCCACTTTTTTACACAATATCTATCTATAACAGGCAGGGTTGTATTTTAAATGGAATTATATATTTTTAGGGGCTGTAAATACTTTCCTTTATTATTAGCATAATGATAAAATTTAAATTATAATTTTAACCTGTAACACTTTTTTTAAAGATTCAACATAGAAAAATTATAAAGTGAAACAGATAAACATCGCATTTGTAACCGATAGGATGATTAAAGGTCACGGAGTGGACCTTGTTGTTGACCGGCTTGCTGACGGCCTTGCAGAAACAGGATATAACTGCAGGGTATACTGCAATTACTTTGATGAAACTTTTACCAACCGTAAATCATATAATATAGAAAAACTTCACTATTTCAAACCACACGTTAACCCGCTGATTTACGAAAAAAGGATAAGGAAGCTAATTCCCTACCTTAACAGTAAAGACATTGACCTTTTTATAATACAGTCATTCCCATTCTACAGCCTTATACCGGAGCTAAATAAACCTTCCCTTGTGGTTGAGCACGGGATACCATACGCAGGCGGCCTTTCCCTCAGGCGAAGGTTAAGATATGGATATATGAATATAAGCCAGAACATCTCATATTTCAGAAAAGCAAATAAGATAGTACCCGTATCGCAATACCTTTTCAACTGCCTTCCCGGAAGCTTGCAGCAAAAAGCCACCGTAATATACAATGGGTGCGACCACTACAGTAAAGCTACTACTACCAGGGAGGAAATTGTAAGTTTCAGGGCAGGTCTGGGAGTAAAGCCGGAAGATACGCTACTCCTATTCGTTGGCCGGCTTAACCTTACAAATCAGCCATATAAGGGGCTGTCAGAGTTAATAAACATATATCACGAAGTCTATAAGAAAAATAAAAATGTTAAACTCCTTGCCATAGGATATGGCTCAAGAAATGACGAGGAACTATTAAAAAATCAGGGCATTCTTGCCATAGCCAATGCGCCTGAAGAGATAATGCCCATAATTTATAAATCATGCGACATTTACACGACCTGCTCAATCTGGGAAGGATTCGACCTTCCGGTTGCTGAAGCCCATAGTTTCAAAAAGCCCACCGTATGTTATGACATAGGTGCGCACTCCGAGGTTTCCATTAACGGGGAAACCGGCTTTGTCGTAAAAGATAAAAATGAGTTTCTTGAGAAACTGCAGCTTCTTGTGGATAACCATGAGCTCAGGGAAGAGATGGGGCAAAACGCCGGCAAACATGCCGGTAACTTCACGTGGAAAAGCAGCGTATGCAAATATGACCAGCTTATTAAAAAAACACTCAACCTAAAGGATACGGATATCGAGCCCACCAGGGCTTCTTATAGCCACAGGACACGTAAATTAAAGAAAGTGTCCGTAATAATAGTTAATTATAATTCAACTTATTCTGTATTAAAGGAATGCCTTGATTCGATAAAAGCGCAGACACTTAAAGATATTGAGGTTATTATCTTAGACAACAGTCCCGACCATGGCGTCCTTAAAAACATAAATAATGAATTTAAAGACATCAGGGTTATATACTCCGATTATAATCTCGGACTCGGCGAGGGCATTAACATGGCTATCGAGTACGCAAGTTCCGACCTTATTCTGATATCAAATTTTGACCTGGTCTATAATCCTGATGCCTTCGAGCAGATGGTTGATTCCATAAATAACCTTGAAAGTATTTATATAGGGGTAGCTCCAAAAATCAAGTTTTACTACCAGAAAGAGTTCATTGAAAGCGTGGGAATTTACCTTGATAGAAACCTTTACCTGGGCCACTACGGGCTGGGACAGCTTGATTTAAGCCAGTATAACAGGGCTGAAGATATATTTGGCGTGTCTTTCGTATCCTGTCTTATAAAACGTAAAGCTTTTGATAAAGATAAGATTGGTGCCATAGATCCGTCCTTTTTCCTATTTTACGAGGATGTTGATTTTTCCTACAGGGCAAACCTGCATGGTTACAAATTCCGGTCATGCGCACCCGCAATCTGCCATCACAGATACGGATATAATTTCAGGGATGACGCAACTGCTTTCCAGAGTAAATACTACTACCAGAAACTAAATCTTCTAAAAACAGCTTACAAGAATTCGGAGCGACCCAATCTTAACAGAATTATGGCAAATGAGCTTAATATCCAGAAGCAGAACTTAAAAGATGTCAACCTCAAACCGACAGCAAAAAAAATAATTAAAGACTTCAGGGAAAGCATCGGTTACCTAAAAAATGACAGGAACTATATGAATTTTTCAAGGCAGATATCCGATGATGAGATTATAAAATACAGCTGGGGGGAAGAAACCTATTTCGATGTAGTAAGAAATGAGCCGGTCTTTTCCATTGAAAACCTCCATCACACTTACAGGAGGTTATTCGCGCTAATTGGTAACGAAAATTATGAAGGAATTGTAACCTATCTTATGAGTTTAAGGGATACAAAATTTAGAATGGAACTAAATTTATTTAAAAACATTCTACATAACAAACTGGAATACGAACCTGCATCAGTCCATAATTTTATAGATAAGATAAAATGAAAACCACCAATCTAAGAATCGGAATAGATGTTTCTACCTTGATAAACCACGGGCCTGATATTGGCGCCGGTAGATACATAATCAATCTCGTTAAAAATATTATCGCAGTTGACAAAAAAAACACCTATATTCTGACAGGGAGATATGTATCAGATGATTACCTTGATATCATTTATGACTTAAAAAAAGAATCCGCAGGCAGGGTTGATTTAAAACTTTTTAAAACCACGCAAAAAAAACTTGACCTGTGGGACAGGTTCAGGTTCCCTCCGCTTGAATTTTGCGGCTTTAAGGCGGATATGCTTCACTGTCCCGACTATCTTATTCCTCCCACTATTAATAAAAACCTGGTAATAACCGTCCATGACCTTTCATTTATTAGATACCCTCAGTTTAATTTTGAGTGGTTTATAAAAAAATATACCCTGGAAGTTAAAAAAAGCATACTGCTGGCAAAAAAAATAATAGCAGACTCTGCAAGCACAAGAAATGATATTGTAAAATTCTTCGGTATTGACCCCAAAAAAATTTATGTCATCTACCTTGCATCAGACAGCATATTTAGAAGACTCACAGATAGGGAAAAAGATTTAAACATAATTAAGAAATACGGTATAGACAAAAAATATATACTTTCTGTCGGGACGATCGAGCCAAGGAAAGATTTCGTTACTTTGATCAAAGCATTTA
>CAYVWW010000159.1:0-3213 GCA_964455605.1 uncultured Actinomycetota bacterium
CACTGGAGGAACCTGAAATTGATATGAAAGAGCCGCCTCCTATTCCCAGTGATGTCCTTTTTGATACTGACAGTGCAGAACTAAAGGCAACTGCGGATGTTGTACTTGAGGAACTAGCTGAAGATCTATTTGCCGCACTGCCCGAGGCTACAATTACCTTTATAGGACACACAGACAGTAGAGGCGCATCTACTTATAACCTGCAGCTCTCAATTGACCGTGCTACAGCAGTAAGGGACTGGTTTGAGGCCTGGGCCCAGGAAAATGATGTCGACGGCTGGGAGCTTCTTGTTGACGGTAAAGGAGATGCTGAGCTAAAAGTCTCCGATGTTGATGCTGAAGGAAACTTCCGTGAAGAAGCCGGCAAACTGAACAGAAGAGTAGAGATTGAGATAGAAGTTAACTAATAAGCACTGATTGATAAATTTATAAAATAATAGGTGGAGTGGGCGGCTAAAAAGCTGTCCACTCTTTAATCAGGGTTTTAGCTGATTTTAACAGGATAAGGTTTACAGGATATATATTTAATAATGAATATCCTGCGAAGCAAATAATTTTGTAAGTCCAGGTATAAAGATACCCTCATTTAAACTTAATATGAATGCAAGAGAAATTCGTTAAAATAATACTCCATAATATTCTTCGGTTAACTTAAAAAGTGGTTCGGAATTTCGCAACCCGGGCAAGCCATTCTACCCAGTCCTAAAAGCGTCAAACCTCCCTGATTCTAATAAATACTTTTATGCAGTAAAATTAATATATTGAAAATAAATTATAAATAGGAGTGATTACAATGATGCCCATAGGCCCCCTTATGATTGAGCATAGACTGATAGAGAGAATGATAGGTTTGATAGATTTAGAGATCGGCAACATTTCAAAAACCAACATAGTAAACATATCTTTTATTGAGTCAGCTATTGATTTTATAAAAACTTATGCAGATAGGTGCCACCATGGAAAAGAAGAGGATATCCTTTTTAGAAGACTTAAAGAAAAGGATATATCTTCAGCCCATGAAAAAATATTGGAAGAACTCGTAAACGAACATGTTTACGCCAGGGAGAATACCAGGATCCTGGTTGATGCTAAAAATAAATATCTCAATGGTGATGGAGATGCTTTAAGCACTATTACAACTCAGTTAGGTAAGTATGTCGAACTTTATCCCAGACATATAGCCAAAGAAGATAAAAACTTTTTTATTCCCTGTATGGAATATTTTACAAAGAAAGAACAGGACGATATGTTAGATGAATTCTGGGAATTTGATAAAAAATTAATTCACGAAAAATACAGGAATGTTGTTGAATTATATGAATAAAAATCTTTTATTCTATTTGCTCTTTTGAAGTGTTCAATTCCTTTTAAATAAAACTGCCGTGATAACTGACAGAACTATGCTTACCCAGAATAATGATTTATAATTTTTTATTAAATATTATAGAATTATGATTAATATTCTAATATTCTAAAATAGGAGGGTGTCACTAATGTCAATAGCTAAGGTAACAGAGGTTAAGGTATCTTCTGCAATCAGTTTTGATGATGCAATAAAACAAGGGATAATACGTGCTGAAAAAACACTAAAGAACGTAAAGTCTGCCTGGGTAAAGGATTTTGAAGTTATAGCAGGGGAGAATGGCAGCATCGCTGAATACAGGATCCTTATGAAAGTAACATTTATTCTTGAGGATATAAGCTGAATAAGCTAAACCTAAAAAAATTATTTTAATTTTCTCTTTACTTCAATATACTCATTTCTATTGAATCCTAGCCTGTTTGCCCAGTCTTCAGGATATCCTTGGTAATATTTTTTCTTATCTAGCTTCTTTTTTCTCCATACTAAAACTCGCAAGATAGAAGGCAGCCCAACTATGGGTAGATACGCCCAACCTAAAAATAAAGATTGGAGAGAATGGCCATATTCATGCTTTCTGGACATATCGTCACCCTGATACCTGTCATTTAGGAATATAAGTCTTCCCAGAGAAATGCCTCCAGGAAAATCTTTAACGTATAATATCTTAGAGTTCTTATAAATTTCTATGCCAGATACTCTTTTATAGCTGAATAAGGTTATAATACCCGCCAGAACAGCCTGGGGGAGTTCCCATGTAATAAATAGAACCCATAAACAGAAGCCCATTTTTTATGAAAATAAATTTGAAAATTTTGCTACAATGATATTATAGTCAAGTTATCAGTATTTGCTAAGTAAATATTTGAGATAGGTAGATAAAAATAATTTCCTGATTCACTTCTGGAGCTAATTTTTATAAATTAATTCATATTAAGGAGCTATTATTACAAACGTAAAAGAAATATTATTACTGAAAGTCCTCCTTGCATCTGCTCTTTTTATCATAATTTATTGTTTGATTTTTGATTTATATTTAAGGAGGCGGAAAAGCCCCTTAGATGGTTTATAAACTTTGTCAGGAAATCTTTCTACAAGTTTCCAGATGCACCCGTTAACCGTTTGGGGATGAAAGCCGGGATCTGACGCTTTAATTTTTGAGCTCAGTTCGGACCAATGCAGACCCTCGGGGTTTTGTTCCAGTAGCCCTAATGCCCGGGCGTATATGCGCCCTGTTACTGTAGATTTACTCATATTTATGATTATAACAGTACTTTTACTTTAGTTAAAAGCGTTGTTTAAATCTTTTTAAAAAAACCAGCACGTCAAAATTTCCGCTACATAAAATATTCTTTAAAATTATTGCAAATTAATAATTATAATGATACTATAACAATTACTAAATTATAATCATTCTAAATTACTTACTGGAATTTTTAGAAAGACAGGATAATGAAAACCATAGCTGAAAAACTAAAGGAGAAAAAAGTAAAACCTTCTTACCAGAGAATGAAGATATATGAGTATCTTACCCGTGAGAGGAACCATCCTACCGTTGAACAAATTTTTGAGCATCTGGTCAAAGAAATGCCGACGCTTTCGAAGGCAACTGTCTATAATACAATGGATATATTCAGGAAAGCAGGACTGGTAAAGATTGTAACTATCGAGAACAATGAAGCAAGGTATGATAGTGATGTTTCTATACACGGGCATTTTAAGTGCGAAATATGCGGAAGGATATACGATTTTCCAGTCGATGTAAGCGCCCTATCTTCTGATGCTTTAGAGGATTTTAAAATAACTGAAAAGGACATATATTTCAGGGGTATATGTCCGGAATGCCTTGGTAA
>CAYVWW010000160.1:0-3189 GCA_964455605.1 uncultured Actinomycetota bacterium
TGGGGTCAATATCATCGAATAGTTTCTTGACGGTAGACTGCCCGATTACTGCAACATTTGAAGCATTTGAAACATCGCTCCTGGTGTAGAATTTTCCTTTTTCCACATCCATGTTGTATAGCTCCCGCCCGTTTTCCGAAGAAGCGTAAACGGTTGAGTAAGTGCTCTTATTCGAGTAGGAAACGACTGATGAGCTAAAAACTACCGGCGCAGCTTGTGTTATTAGTGTCGCCTCTTTATTGATTGCATCAAGGTCGTCTGAGTTTAGTTCAGAAACTGTACCTCCTATCATCGTAGATCTCATGTCCTGTACGTCTTCGATGTTGCCAGGAGATATTATAATAAGATTGGAGCCAATATCCTGTACGCTTTCTATTATAGACTGCTGTGCCCCTGTTCCTATTGATAGCATTGCGACAACGGCTCCTACTCCTATTATGATTCCAAGCATGGTTAATAAAGAGCGGAGTTTGTTTAAGAATAATGCCTGAAATGCGATTTTTATATTTCCAAGAAATCTTTTCATTTTTAAATAATATTCAGTCTTTTGTTAATATTTCTTCCAGTTTTGGCATATTTTTTAATGTTTCCTGCGCCGATATCTGGTCTTTGACTTCTTCCTGCCCGTGAATTACGCCATCTCTCAGATAAATAATCCTGTGGGTGTGTTTTGCTATTTCTATTTCATGCGTAACCAGCACGATCGTTTTGCCTTCATTGTTCAACCTCTGGAATATGGCTATGATTTCTTCACCTGTTCTTGAGTCAAGATTACCGGTTGGCTCATCGGCAAGTATCATGGAAGGCTGGTTGACAAGTGCTCTTGCAATTGCTACCCTCTGCCTTTCTCCTCCTGAAAGTTCGCTGGGCCTGTGCTTTATCAGACGCGAGAGCCCCACTGATTCTATTGCATCAATTATCCTCTTCTTTTTGTTTGCTACTCTATCCGTAGAATAAATTAGAGGGAGTTCGACGTTACCATAAATATTTGTTTTGGAAAGAAGGTTGAATGTCTGGAAGACAAAGCCAACTTCCTTATTTCTTATATTTGCAAGCTGGTTATCATTAAGCTTGCCTATATCGTTATTGTTAAGGTAGTATTGCCCTGAAGATAATATGTCAAGGCATCCCAGAATATTCATAAGTGTCGATTTCCCCGAACCGGAAGGGCCCATTATCGCGACGAATTCGCCCTCTTTAATATCAAGATTTATACCGCGCAGGGCGTTAACCCTGACATCTCCCAGTTTATAAACCTTTTTGACATCGATTGTTTTTATAAGGATATTGTTATTATTAATTGACATATCTTTAGTTAATTTGAAGGTTAAGATTTTGAGCAGCGATGCTGTTCATTGGTGAAATAAGGATTTCATCTCCCTCAACCAGTCCCGATTTTATTTCGATAAAGTCATAATTAAAAGTTCCTGTAGTAACTTCCTTTTTTTCTATTTTCCCTTCGTCTGTTATCATGTCAACGTAAGTTTTTCCATCTTCTTCATAGGCAGACTCAACCGGGACATATAGAACATCCTTAACGCCGGAAGTAGTTATATCAAGGCTCGCAGAAAGCCCATACAAAAGTTGTGGAGCATTTTCAGTTTCAGGTTTAACTATAAGTTCGAAAGAAACTACTCCTCCTACATTTGTGGATATCGGTGAGATTTCTGTTATTTTGCCGCTAAACTCATCTTCGTAGTAGGCATCAAGGGTTATATCCACATCCTGCCCTTCTTTAATGTTTACCACATCGATCTCATTAACTTCAGCCTTTATTATGAAATCACTGCTTATTACAGAAATCGCGCTCATTCCAGGGCTGGCGTACTGGCCCTCCTTATAAGTCGAGGACAGCACTATACCATCATATGGTGCGTAAACTATATTTTTATCCGTATCCAGCTTTGCAAGCTCAAGACTTATCTCTGATAATTTTACCTGCGATTCCGCAAGCGCTATATTTTTTGATGCTAAGTCGATCTGGGTTGCAGCTGACTGGGTGCTGGATAAATTTGACCAGTAAGTAGTGGATTGGCTTGCGACTGTCTGCTCCCAGGCACCTTCGGCAGATTTTGATGAAGATGTGCCCTGCGCAAGAGCAGCTTCATAGCTTGCCCGCGCAGTTTCCACATTATACTCATACTGCACGATCTGAATATCCGTGATGAGGGGGTTGCCCTCTGCCTCTGCAAGAATAGCTTCAGCATTTTCTAATGCAATTACCGCACTTTCTTTTGATTTGTCAGCCACGTTGTTAGCATTTTCTAAAGCTATGAAGGCGTTATGAGCGGATATTTCCGCAAGCTCGGTGTTTACCTCTGCAAGCTGTACCGCAACATGGTTCGCATCAAGTGCCTGCTGGTAATTTATCCTTGCAGTTTCCAGGGAGCTTCTTGCTGAATTCATGTTCTCTTCTGCCTGGGCAATGAGGAGCTCCTGCTGGCTGTTATCTACTTCTATCAGTTTATCGCCTTTGCTAAAAGCATCTCCTTTTTCCAACGCATATAACACCTCTCCGGAGAGCTGGACGGAATAATCGTTTTTGCTGGCGCTGTCCACGTAGCCAGTGGTGCTTATTGACTGGTTTATATCCCCTCTGGTAACTTCGAATGTACCCAGCATTTCCGATACGTCTCCGAGATTTTTGCAGGAGATGACGGATGTTGAAATAATTATCGATATTACAAGCATTATGGAGATACCAGCTATGTTAAATTTTTTTCGTGTTACTCTTATCATTTTTATAACTTTTCTCCTTTCATAAGGAGTGTAATAAATATTTTTATTATTTTTTAAGACGCCTGATACTGGCATTTCAAAAACTGCATACTATTAAATCAGATTTCATATGTTTTTTAAACTGAAACCGTAATAATTAATTTTAAAATATGAAAAAAATTAATATAATAGGTTAGTTTATGCTATTGTTGTAATCTAACAGTAATGAGCATGGCTGAAAAAAAGATTATAAAAAATAAAAAATGTTTATTAGTACGGGAAAGGAAGATTGGTAATGAGTAACGGAACAGAAATTACAGGAATTTTTGCAAGAGAGATTCTGGATTCAAGAGGAAACCCAACCATAGAAGTTGAAACGGTTCTTGATTGCGGGGTAGTAGGAAGAGCGTCAGTACCTTCAGGCGCTTCTACGGGAGCATTTGAAGCGGTTGAGTTAAGAGATGGTGATAA
>CAYVWW010000161.1:0-513 GCA_964455605.1 uncultured Actinomycetota bacterium
TGTTTTTTTCCTTCCTTTAATTCTTTTTTTTCTACTTCAGTCATTTTTAACTCCTTTTTTATTTTAACTTATAGGTTATTAAGAATCATTCATTAATATATAATCAGTATCTATATATATTATTAAATTTCAATCTACGCTCCTTATTCCACCCAGCCCTGAAATTTCCCGCTCAACGTGCGGGGAACCGATGTAATTAACATCACCTACCCCACTTATATTAGCATCAAGCTCCTCGCTTACATTTACCGTAGCGCTGCCTGCTCCCGTAACAGTGATATCGCATATCCTGCTTTCGAGGTCTTCGCCATCATAGTTTCCTACACCGCTTAAGTTTATGTCCTGGCTATCAACTTTACCGCTTAAACTTATATCTCCCGCTCCCGATAAATATACTTCGACCTCTTCTGCACTTATACCGTCAAAATCTATATCGCCTACGCCACTTATTTCAAATTCCAGGTCCTCAGCATCAAAGCTCTCCGCCATTATTCTTCCTGCTCCACTCAGCGA
>CAYVWW010000161.1:523-3161 GCA_964455605.1 uncultured Actinomycetota bacterium
TTTTCAAGCTCTTTTACCGTGAGATAAAATTTCATACTGGTATTTGGGACAAAACTATATCCCCTCTTAAACTGAATAGTTAGCTTCCTACCAGATACATCTGTCTCAATAATCGGAATTACGTTATCATCTGCTTCTATCACAAGTGATTCCTCATCTCCCTGGGAAATAATCAAATCCCCGATTCCTGAAAGGTGCACCCTGTCAAAATCTGAAACATCCCTTTCTTCAGTCACAATATTCCCGGAGCCCCTTACAAGGCCCACAGACCATTTACATGAAACAGCAAATAGAACAACTATGCTTATCAAGGCAAACGTCAGTGCTATTTTTGCTATTCTTCCTGCCCTTACTTTTTTAATAATGTTATTCATACGATCCCCTTTTTAGATGACCTTATTAAATTAATATTTACCTGTAATCAATGCTTATATCACCTGAAGTTGTGCTTATTTCAATCTCTTTTTCCTCGCTACCCACTACCCCTTCAAGTCTATTTCTGCCCGATGATTCTATCTTGATCGGAAAACTGTTCCCAATATCACCTGATACGGTGCTTGTTTTAAGATAAAATTCAGCATCCTTAGAGAGATTTATCCCTACCTCTCCTGATATAGTCTTTATGTCCATATCGCTTGAACACTCCTGATCAATATATACATCCCCGGATACTGTATTTATTTCAATATTTTCATTACTGGTCCCATCTTCCAGCATAACGTCGCCTGATGTGGCATCGATATCCAGGTTACCTGTATAATCCTCAAGGCCAAAATCCCCTGATGTTGAATTCAGCTTAACAGTATCCGTGACTATCTCCCTGCCATTAAAGTCTCCTGAAGTTGAACTAAAGTTTAGCTCATCCACATCCAGCGCTACTACTCCGGCATCTGCCGATACGGTTTCAATTTCCAGGACTTCCAGCGAATCCTTAGGGATATAAATGTCAAGTCTTGTCCTGTAAATATTCATGCCAAAAATAAACCTCATTGGCTTCCTGATTTCAACACGCAGTTCATCCCCGGTCTTATATGCAACAAGCTCCGGCAGGTCCATTTTCCTGTTTGTAGAAACTTCTCCTGAGAAATTTACTATTATCTCATCTCCGTCCGTATCAATTATGTTTATATCCGTGCTTACTACATCCACATATATTTCGCTTATCTCCGATGCCTTAAACGTCTTTGATTCATCAACTTCCCCTACTGCCAGGGACATGTTCCCTAGCGCTGCCATAATCGCACCTGCTGTAATAAAACATCCGAACATAAAAGCCGTAATCCATAAAACAAATTTTTTAATGTTGAACTTCATTCCTTACTTCCTTCCCTTCACTATTCGCAAGTTAAACCTTATATATCTTAAAAATAACCTGTACAGTATCCTGGCAAGATAAACATTACCAATAAAGAATAATATACCCAGGCAGGTTACACCCATTGATGAGAATATAGCAACTGCCGTGTTTATCCCCAGAACAAAATATTGTGGCAAAAGAGGACCGAAAATCGATGCAAAAAATACTGCAATCCCCGTTGCGGTTATACCAATAGATAAGGCGAAGAGAGCTACTACAATGCCGAATATGGCAATAAATGGCCCGAGCACGAATACCAGGTTTAAAACCCCCATTCCAAGCGTTGCAAAAACTGCTCTTGTTATATTTGTTGCTGACGTAGTTTTTTCCGCCTCGCTAAGCAGTATGCTTGCCCTTAACTGGTTTGCCAGTGCTTTCGGGTCCCCCAGTGAATCCGCTATATCTTCCTCTGTCCTTCCTTCTAAAAGCCCTTCCTTGAAATGCTCCTCAAAGTCAGATATTACATCCTGCCTTTCATCTTCGGGAATCCTGCCCAAACATGATGATAACTTTTTTATATACTCGCTCTTATTCATTTTTTGCACCGCCCTCTAAAAAAATATTCACTTTTTTTACGAAAGTTAACCATTCTTCTCTTAGCTCCTTTTCCATCTTTTTGCCATCAGTAGTCAGCTTGTAATATTTCCGCGGGGCTCCTTCCTTTGATTCTTCAAGGTAAGTGGTAACATATCTATCATTCTTAAGGCGTCTTAGCAGTGGATAAATCGTCCCCTCGGAAATAGATATGTTCCGGGATATTTCATTTACGAGTTCATAGCCATATCTATCCTTTACCGCCAGAAGTGTAAGGACACACAATTCCAGTACACCTTTTTTAAACTGTATATTCATAAATATGCATCTCCTTTATAAAAATTATGGTTATTGTATCATAAGGTATTATACATTGCAAGGTAGTGATGGGAATTTTATTTTTCCTTTTATAAGCCGATTCTGATTGTTTCTTCAAGCATTATTTCCTTCACCAAACACAAAAATATTGAAAGAAAAAGAATTGCATTTGCAATAGGATAATGTATAATTTCCCAAAGCATTCGAGTTTTTATATTAAAAGTAATTTTTTTTTAAATTTATAGAAAGCACTGGCATGTCTTCAAAAAGTATAATAACTGTAACCGGGCTAAAAAAAAGTTATGGAAGTGTTAAAGCTGTAAAAGGCATAGATTTCCATGTGAAGGAGGGCGAGTTATTCGCGTTCCTGGGACCAAATGGAGCAGGAAAAACTACCACTATCGACATTATCTGCACAGTCCTTAAACC
>CAYVWW010000162.1:0-3140 GCA_964455605.1 uncultured Actinomycetota bacterium
CTCAGCACTTGAAAAATTATTAAATACATCCCATGCTTTCACTACCAGATCATAATTGCCGGAAGCCAGGTTATTAAAAGCATAATTTATTTCTCCCGATTTTCCCTCAGAATTAATATCGCTCGTAAAGTAGTTTGTAAAATCGATAGGATTATTTTCGTCTCCATTTAATATCCCTACACACTTGTGGCCTACTCCAGTACCTGTGGTGTTTAAACCGGTTTTATCAGACAGCTTAACAATCAAGGTGGAATTCGGATTTATTAATGCTGCGCTACCATAAGCTACATTATCAAAATATATTTCACCGCCACCATATTCTTTTGTCTGTATACATACCATATCCCAGTGTATGGCGGAATTATTACCGTTGGGGGCCTCCTTGTAGCATCTTCCCGGTGTAAAGTGGAAGCTGCCCATTATTTTTTCATCAAATAGTATATCTTTCATTGGCTTCTGTATATAAGGATTGACCCCGAATGCGAATTCGCCTATATATCTGGAGCCGCCATCAGTATCAAGGACCCGGTTAATTCTTTCGGTATCACTGGCTGAGGCATTTACTATTTTACCTTTTTCAAAGGAAAGACTTACGTTTTCATAAGTGATACCCTGGTAAACGGTGGGGCAGTTAAAGGTTACCGTACCGTTTACGGATGTCTTTACCGGAGCCGTGAAGACTTCTCCATCAGGTATGTTGTATTCACCCGCGCATTTTATGGCAGGGATATTTTTTATTGAAAATGAAAGGTCGGTGCCTTTTCCTTTTATATGGACCCTGTCGGTTTTATTCATTAGCTTTACAAGGCTGTCCATAGCTTTTGACATCCTGGAATAGTCAAGATTGCATACGTTAAAATAGAAATCTTCAAATGCTTCAGTGCTGGTATTTGCAAGCTGGGCCATTGAATTATTGGGGTATCTCAGCACGACCCATTTCGTATTATCTACCCTTTCTTCATTTACTGCTTCAACGAAGTATTTCGTGTATGCGTCTATTTTTTTAGGCGCTATATCGCTGAGTTCACTTATATTGTCGCTTGCCCTTATACCGATAAAAGCGTCCATGTCTTTCATGCGGACCAGCTCGTATTTAGCCATTAACTTTAATTGCTGGATGGTACATTTTTTAAGAAATTCCCTTGAAACGCTTGAATCTTTAATTTCGATAAAGGGGCTGGCTTCTTTTTTGTATATTTCTTCTACGAGGGCTTTTACAAGCGGTGTTGCTGAGGTCCCCACGCATTCCACGAGGACATTCTCACCTTTTTTCACCCTGCAGGAATAGTTTACGAGGTTTTCTGCCAGTTTTTTTATTCTCGGGTCCATTTTTCTTATCTCTCCTTACTCATTGTGCTGCTGCATTCTTGCATACAGAATTATTTTAATATTTTATTTTAAAGGAAATACATTAAAAACCATAATAAAATATAACAATTATACCGTAAAACCATTTTTAAGCTAATCGTTATTCTATTAAATTCCAGGTTTATAACCCAGAGGTTTATTCTTTAATATTCTGATACTGGAATTGGCTGGCAATAATCCAGGATATAACTTATTTAAAGAAAAAGAATTTATTCATATTATAATTGACCTGTTTCCGGATAAGGATTATTATGTATATGGAGCTATATACATAATATAGTTATTGCTAAACGATAATTTGCCAGAGAGAGGAAACGGTAATGTCTTTGAAGAAAACAACTCTGCTATTTGAGGAAGAAGTCTATGAGAAATTAAAGGCGAAGGCAAGAAGAGAAAATGTATCTATCGGAGGTCTTGTAAGGGAAGCCGTAGCTACCTACTATGGCATAACAGATAAGGTAGATAAAATAAAGGCCCTGGCCAGGTTGAAATCTCTAAATCTTCCCGTAGCAGGTTACGAATCGATGGAAAAAGAAATAATAGAAGGGGTTCTGGGTGATAAGGAAGATTAAGGTTTTTATAGACTCTAATATTCCAATGTATGCTGCTGGTAACGAGCATTCAAATAAAGTTCCATCTATTAAGATATTGGAGTCAGTTTCAGAAAATAAAATAGCCGGTGTTACTTCAACCGAGGTTATGCAGGAAATTCTATACCGCTACCAGTCAATAGGCCTTTTGGAAAAAGGGCTGGAGGTTTTTGATAGATTTTCCCAGATTGTGGATGATATATTGCCTGTAAATTTTAATATAATCGGTGGAGCCAGAAAGATACTTGGTAAAGATAGCTTTCAAAATATATCTCCGAGGGATGCGATCCACGTTGCCACTATGGATTATTATGGAATTAACTTTATAGCCACGCATGATAAATATTTTAAGGCATTCAAACAGATAAAATATTTCCCATTGTAATATAATTTGAAAATTCTATAGGGTTTCACTAAAAAGAATAGGACAGAAATTTAAACAATATGCAAATATCCATGGCAATTATTGAATTAATACAACATTAAAAGGAAATAGTTAATATAAAAAGCACTTTCTAAATAGCAGGATTCTATAGAAGGAAGGGTTAACAAATGTAGCACCAAATTAGAGGGAAGATAGGAAATTTAGAGAAAACAGAGATTTATTATTTTTCAGGAACAGGTAATTCATAATTTGTAGCAAAAAAATTAGGGGAACTTATGCCTGATACAGAGCTGATACCTGTTGTAGGGTGTATAAGAAATGAGAATTTTAGGATAAAAGGTAAAAAAGCCGGTTTTATATTCCCATGTCATGGGTTAACTATCCCCATTCCTGTAAGAGATTTTTTTAAAAGAGTAGATCCAGCATCTGCAGATTATTTTTTTGCCATAGTTACCAGAGGAGGGACAGTTTTTAAAGGATTTAAAGTGCTTGATGATTATCTCAGGAAAAGCGGCAAATGTTTAAATGCTGCCTTTACCATCAATATGAGTCTTAACGACCCGAAACTGCATTACTTTACTGTTCCTACAAAAGATGAGACGGAAGCAATAAAAAAGAATGCTCTTTGTAAAATAAGAAAGATACGTAAGATAGTTTTGAACAGGAGTGATTATCACGAAGACGATAATACCGGGATTAGTTTCTCCAATAATGGATTCTTAAATAAAATTCTTGGATGGCTGGTTCCGTTTGCAACACACTTTATATCACCAAAAATCAAAAAGTATTTTTATGCA
>CAYVWW010000163.1:0-3123 GCA_964455605.1 uncultured Actinomycetota bacterium
TCTCTATCCAGAACCATTATTTCCAGAGCATCCTTTGCTTCTTCAAAAAAATACATATCATGCTCCGGAGTATTTATTCCTATAAGTCTTACCCTTCTGCCATCCGAAAGAGCTACGGTATCCCCATCTATTACTTCTTTTACCCTGCATGTACCGCTGCTGCCCTCCAGTTCGACTTCTTCTTTTTTATTGCCGTAATCATAAAATAAGCCACAACCATTAATGGTAATTATTAGAGTTATTATTGTTATAAAAATTAAAAACGATTTTACCCGTATGGCCATTTAATGCTGCTTCTTTTTCATATCTGAACTTTTTATTTCCGTATTTATTTTCAGTTTATTTTTTAGAGGGAAAAACCTGTCGTTTTCATTTCCGCTCCGGTCTATTACTGTTTCCCGTATTCTTTTCTTAAAATCTTTTAACTCTGCATTAAACTCCCGGACAGATTTGCGGTAGACATTTTTCTTAAAAACCACCTTCTGCTGCAGGTAGTCAGACGTAACGACAAAAACTTCCCTGTACCCCCTTTTTGAAACCGCTAGTTCTTCTATGACATCATCTGCCGTTTCATCCTTTCTTGAATGAACGACTTCTACCCCGTCAACTACACGCATGCTTCTCTGGGGATTGGGACTTTTTGCAGCGTCAAAAACAACTATAATGTCACAATTTTTTAAACTTTTATACCAGACGAGGTCGTTTACTAACTTATCCTTCAAGTACTCAATTTTTTCATTGTTCAGTTTGCCACTCTTAAAAAAATTAAATATAAAATTATGGCCGTCTACTATTATTAATCTTTTACCATTAATTTCTTTTTTCAATTTGCTCCTGTACCATGTATAAAATAATCCCGCTGGCAACTGAAACATTTAAAGACTGCATCCTGCCGCTCTGTTCTATATGAATCATTATATCGCAATTTCTTTCTACCAATCTACTTATCCCCTTATCCTCACTTCCCATTACAATAGCCATGGGAAAAGTAAAATCAATTTCCTTCAAGTCTTTTACACCAGAACTCATATCAAGCGTTGTACCATAAATCCAGAAACCTCTCTTCTTTAATTCTTTCATGGTTCTTGTAATATTTACTTCCCTGAATATTTTTACTTCCTCAAGAGCCCCTGCCGAGATTTTACTTACCCTTTCATTTACAGCAACGCTTCTATCCTTCGGTATTATAATTCCATCAAACCCAAAAGCATGGCAATTCCTTATTATTGAACCGAAATTTCCCACATCCGTAACGCCATCAAGGATTATTAATTTTAAGCTACTGCCGTTTTTTTTAGTAGTTTCCCTATCCAGAAAATCATATAGATTCGAATAGTTATATAGGGATACCTTTGCGAATATGCCCTGAAGACCTTTACTGCCACCGGCAGACTCATTAAACTTTTCCGCCCCGGTTTCTTCTATATCGATCTTCTTGCTTACCGCTTCCGCTATTAACTTCTGTATTCTTAAATCTTTCTTTTTCTGCAGGTTAAGAAAAATTTTATATATTTTTCTTCTTCCTGCATTAGTTGTAATAAGGGAATATAGAGGGTTTACTCCGTATACATATTCATAATTTTTTTCTTTTATTTCAGCCATTACCCATAATTTCCCATAAAAAATCAATTCAATCCTTAATAAAAAAAATAGAGTTTAAAGATTATTTAGAGTCCCTTTTGCCTGTTATCTCCCATATCGTGCCTTCCTTCCTGTCCTCCAGCAATACCCCTCTATCTTTTAGATAAGACCTCACCTCATCAGCTTTTTTATAATCTCCTGCCTTCCTGGCAGACTCCCTTTCCTTTATTTTTTCTTCTATCTCGCTCACAGATATTTCTCCACCAGTTTCCTGGTACTCTTTCATTCCTGCAGCATCATCTTTAATATTGAAGCCAAAAACTTCGCCAAGCTCTATTATTTTGCCATAAGCGCCGCCAAGACTTTTTTTGATAGCTGTATTAATTTCGAAGTCTGACTTCTGGATCACATTGTTTATATTCTTTACAAACTCAAACATATCTCCTATAGCTTTTGCCGAATTAAAATCGTCGTCCATCGAGGACTTGAAATCTTCTTCAAATTTCTCGGTAAACAACCTTAATTTCGATGCCATCCCATCCCCGGATTCATCTGACTCTTCCCCTTTGCTGGCTGACGGATAGTCTGCTTCCTCTACCAGGAATTTTATATTTTTCAATGTATTCGTTATCCTTTCAAAAGCCCTTTCCGCCTCACCCAGCTTTTCCATACTAAACTCAAGAGGACTTCTGTAGTGCGTCGAGAGGACATACATTTTTATCACATTTGCAGGATAAATTTTAAGAAGATTCTTTAATATCCAGTTTTCCTTTAAACCCAGGGACTTCGACATTTTGCCCTCTTTCACCTCAATCATACCGTTATGCATCCAGTATTTAACAAAGTCGCCGCTATCCGGATAAGCTGCCTCCGACTGCGCTATTTCATTTTCGTGGTGAGGGAATACCAGGTCTATTCCACCTCCGTGTATATCGATATTCCTTCCAAGTAGAGTGGTTGCCATTGCGGAACATTCAATATGCCATCCTGGCCTGCCTTCCCCCCACGGGCTTTCCCAGGAAGGCTCCCCTTCCTTTGCCTTCTTCCACAGGGCAAAATCGATTCTATTTTTCTTAAGAGAACCTTCTTCTTCGCTGCCCCTCATTTCATTTATGTTCTGCCCTGACAGTTTCCCGTAATCAGAAAATTTACCCACTTCAAAATACACGTCACCATCCGCTACATATCCATAACTGTTTTCAATAATCTTTTCTATGATGTCAATTATTTCGGTTATCATTTCGGTAGCAAGCGGCATCTTTGTAAAGCCGCCCACTTCCAGGCTCTTCAAATCTTCCATAAAAGCATTTATATACCTCGAAGTTATTACCCTGTAATCAACATCTTCATCCTGCGCCTTCCTGATTATCTTATCCTCTATATCGGTAATATTCTGGACATATTCCACGCTATATCCAAGATACTGAAGATAATTTTTTACCATATTAAAAACTATAACCGGCCTTGCATTCCCAATGGATATAAAATTATAAACAGTAGGGCCACATACATACATCTTGACCCTACCTTCATTTATAGGTT
>CAYVWW010000164.1:0-3072 GCA_964455605.1 uncultured Actinomycetota bacterium
CGAGAATGTTATTATTCAACGAGTGGGCGACATTTTGGAGACAAGATCTGACAGGTTTATTATAAGGATAAAAGCGGAGGAAAAGGGCGAGTCGATAGACGTAGAAGAAAAGAACGAAATAATTGATACGATGGATGAAAAAATAGGCATTGAAGGCGAACCTTTGCAGGATAGGAGTGTGGATCCGGGATTTAGTAACGTGCTTATACGAAATGCTCTAATAGCAATAGCGATAAGCATCGCAGGCATGTTGATTTATATATGGATAAGGTTTGAGTTTAGATTCGGGGCGGTAGCGATTTTAGCCTTAGTTCATGATGTGCTTATAACAGTTGGTGTTTATGCTATTTTAAACAGGGAAATTAATACATCAACCATTGCTGCAATTCTTACGATTATTGGTTATTCATTAAACGATACGATAGTCGTTTTTGACAGGATAAGAGAAAATATACCTATGGCCGGGAAGATGGGCTATGGCAATATGGTGAATTCTTCTGTAAACTCAACTTTAGCACGTTCTATAAACACATCACTTACCACTTTGATCCCCATAATATTACTCCTCATACTTGGGACGGCAGCCCTGAAGGATTTTGCCATTGCTCTTACGGTTGGAGTAATATGTGGAACATATTCGTCAATGTTTTTAGCCAGCCCGGCTCTTGTTGTATGGAATAATAGATTCCCAAAATATAAGAAATAAAAAAATGACTGATGTCCCTTCTTACTGGAAATGTATAGATAACAATAAAAAGGATGCGGGGTTATCAAAAAATTCTTTTTTTAGCCCATTTCTACTGGAAATACTTGCAAGCAGAAATATAACCGATGAGGAAGAAATAGCATCTTTTATAAAACCCTCCCTTAAAAATCTTCACGACCCGATGGAGCTTCCGGGTATAAATGATGGGATAAAGAGATTAATCAAATCGATAAAAGAAAATGAGAATATTATTATATTTGGGGATTACGACGCGGATGGGATTATAAGTTCCTCGCTTATTTTTAAGTTCCTTAAAGACTTAGGGATGGAGGTGGATGTATATATCCCTGACCGTTTTAAAGAAGGTTATGATTTATCTTCAGATTTTCTAAAAAAAGTATCACTTGAAGGTAAATTCAATCTCGTAGTAGCAGTGGACTGCGGGACAAATAGTACAGGTGCCAGGGATTTCGTAAGGGAAAATGATTCCTGCCCGGATGTAATAGTATGCGATCACCATAATCAATCAGTAGAGCTTGATAATGTAGTTGGAAGGTATATAGTAATAAATCCAAAATTAGAGAATTCAATATATAAGTTCAAAGATTTAAGCGGCGCTGCTGTGACTTTTAAATTTATAAATGCAATTTTAAGGAAACTGGACAGCAGCAGCAAGAAGAAATTTAGCAAGGATTATCTAACACGATTGCTTGACCTTGTTTCAATATCAACAATAGCGGATATAATGCCCCTGGTTGGTGAAAACAGGATAATAGTCAAAAAGGGGCTTGATATACTGCAGGATACTAAAAATCCCGGGCTTAAAAAGATAATAGAAATTGCGCTTGGAGAAAAGGAGTATGTAGATGAGCATGATATAGGATTTATAATAGCTCCAAGGCTTAATGCTGCTGGAAGGATAAAGAATGCCCGTGCAAGTCTTGATCTTCTAATAAAAAAGGGAGATATCCTGGGCAAACTGGCAGATGAGCTTAACTCTTTTAATATAAAAAGGCAGAAGATTCAGAGGGAGATACTTGAAGAGATTTTAGAAAAGAATGATTTTAGTGAGATTGTTGCTTCTAAAAAAATATTTATAGATAAATCTGAAAGCTGGAATGAGGGCGTGCTGGGTATAGTTGCTTCAAGCATCGTAAAGAAGTTCAATATCCCGGCTATCTTATTTAAAGATAACGAAGGCAGGCTTAAGGGTTCCGGCAGGAGCATGGATAAATTTGATTTATATGAAAATTTAGCCAGGCTAAAGGACCTGTACAATAGTTTTGGAGGCCACCGGCTGGCATGTGGCATAAATATGGATGCTTCAAATTACAAAGCTTTTTATGATAGTTTAATAAAAATTGCGGGCAGTAACTTAAGGGAAGAGGATATCAGAAAGGAATTCAAATATGATATAGAAATGAAATTTAAAGATATAAATAAACTTGTTCTTGATGAAATTAAACTGCTAAGGCCATTTGGTTTCGGCAATCCGGAACCGGTTTTTTTGTCAAGGA
Source organism: uncultured Actinomycetota bacterium (assembly GCA_964455605.1). Classification (GTDB taxonomy): domain Bacteria; phylum Actinomycetota; class Humimicrobiia; order Humimicrobiales; family Humimicrobiaceae; genus JAQVEM01. The sequence continues at coordinate 2,224 of CAYVWW010000164.1, forward strand.
ATTGCGAAATATCTGATTTTTCTTATCTGTCAGGTGGGAAACATGTGAAGTTAAAGCTTAAGCAGGGATTAGTTGCGCATGAAGCCATACTGTTTGGAATAAATGACGCAGTTAAGGAAAGGATAAAAAAAGGTAAAAAGGTGAGCGTATTATACAAAATTGAAGAAAATGAATGGGGGAATCGTAAAAATATACAGTTATTAATTTCAGATTTGTTTTAGAGAAATTAAAAATGTTTTATAATTAAAAAAAATAATTTATAAAAAGCGCAAGAAGAGAATAAAAATGAGTGCAAACGTAAACAACAGGGCAAAAGATATAGATACCGATATTATATACAGAAAGCTAATAAAAAAGCTTAAATCATATAACCAGGAATTAGATGAAGAGCTTATAAATAAAGCATATCGAACTTCAAAAGAATATCATAAAAATCAGTACAGGAAATCAGGTGAGCCCTTCGTAATGCATCCACTCGAGGTTGCGCTGATACTTGCAGAGATTGAGCTTGACCAGGTGTCAATAGCATCCGCGATATTGCATGATGTGATAGAAGATACGGATTACACACTGGAAATGGCTAAAAAGGAGTTTGGGCAGAAGATTGCAAATATCATTAACGGTGTTACAAAGCTGGATAAGATTGTTTTTGACAGCAAGGAAGAGCAGCAGGTAAGCAATATAAGGAAAATGATAATTGCCATGTCCGAGGACGTCCGTATCATACTCGTAAAGCTGGCTGATAGACTTCATAATATGAGAACACTGGATTCGCTTGATGAGGAAAAAAGGAAAATAAATGCACATTAACCATAAATCACGCATTGCAGCATTCCTGACGGCAATGCG
>CAYVWW010000165.1:0-3064 GCA_964455605.1 uncultured Actinomycetota bacterium
CAGGAAAGGGGTTTAGCTATCTTAAAAATGAGAAATTAGATATGAAGTTTGGAGAGGATAGCGGAGTGAATGCTTTTGATGTGGTAAATAAGTATCCAGTAGAGAAACTGACAGAGATTTTTTATAAATACGGCGAAGAGCGATGGTCTAAATTGATTGCAAGAAATATAGTAAATTACAGGAAGGAAAGGGATATAAATACGACAGGAGAGTTAGCGGATATCATAAAAGATTCCATACCTCACAGATTCAGGAACAGTAGAAGAGGGCATCCTGCAAAGAGAATATTTCAGGCAATAAGAATTGAAGTTAACAGAGAGCTCGATAACCTGGAGAAAGTTATTGAAGATGGGTTTAAATTGCTGAAGAGCGGGGGGAGAATGGTTATAATATCTTATCATTCGCTTGAGGATAGAATTGTAAAGAGTAGATTTCTTGATTACGAAGGTAGAATCGATTATCCTCCCGATTTCCCGGTATATGAGAGTGACAGGAAGAAAGAAGCAAGGATAATTACCAGAAGGGTAGTAAAAGCGTCACCGGAGGAAGTAATGCTGAACCCCCGCTCAAAAAGTGCGAGGTTGAGAGTTCTGGAAAAGTTATAAATTTATATTTTTATTCGTAATTAAAACGTAGCAGGTAATCGTAAAAATGAACGTAAGACTGACAGAAAAAGAAAGAGCATATAAGAGAAGAACGCAACCCCTCCTCTATCTTGTGAGGGCAGATGATGGCAGAATTGCAGGAGAGGATGTAGTTTACAGGGAAAGCGGCTTATTTTACATATTTGTCATTACAATAATTTTTGCATGTCTCGGAATTCTGCTGAATATAGGTTTAAAAGTCCAGAACATAAGTTATCAGAAAGAAATATACGAAATTAATGAGATGATTTCACTGGAAAATGAGAGAAATGACCGGCTAATGCTGGAAATAGCCGGGCTGAAGTCACCTGGGAGAATTGCTGAATTTGCAGAAAATGACCTGGACATGGATATTGCTGAGGATTCTAAGGTTGTCAGGATTTCAGAAAGCGGAATTAAAAACAGCGAAAAAATATATAATTACATGGCTAAAAGCGAGAACGATGTTACCAGGAATTATGATAGTTTCCTTGGGACTATTTACTATGTCCAGGATATAGTGCTGGTCGTATCCGAAGGCGTATTGACATTTTTTATTCCCTGATTAATATGTTAGCATAATAATGCGTAAAAAAAATGATAACAATAGGGTAAACAGGAGAAGAATATACTTCCTGTTTTTTTTATTTTTGGTAGCTTTTTCGGTAATAATTTACAGGTTGGTTTCTATTCAGTATCTTAATGCCTCGGAATACGAAAGTTATGCGGATTACCAGCATATGGGGCAGTTTACCCTGAATGCGAAAAGAGGGGAAATATTGGATAGGAATGGTGTCGAACTGGCGATAAGCCTGAATGAGAGAACCGTTTACGCAAACCCCAAAGAGGTTGTTAACCCGGAATATCAGGCGGAGGTCCTGGCAGATATACTGGAAATGGACGAGAGCGGAATAAAAGAGAAGCTGGATAATAAAGATCTCGGATTTGTTTATATCCAGAGGAAAATCTCTGCTGAGAAGGCCGAGAAGATTACGGATTACAATCTGCCCGGCATATATATTGAGAATGAATCAAAGAGGTACTACCCTTTAAACGATATAGCTGCTTCGATAATAGGTTTTACAGGTGTAGATGGCGACGGTCTTTCGGGTATAGAACTTCAATACGAAAAAGTTCTTAGAGGCATTGACATAACAGTTACTGCGGAGAAAGATGTTTTTGGGAATATAATTCCCGTTGGAGACAATGATTACAGAGAGCCAATCAATGGCAGGGATGTGGCCCTTACGATTGATTCGCAGATACAGTATGTCGTAGAGGAAAAACTCGAAGAGATAGTAACAGATTATAATGCTATTAAGGCCGTTTCAATAGTAATGAATCCTGTAAATGGCGAAATCTATGCGATGGCTTCTTATCCTGGTTTTGATTTGAATGATTATGGGGATGCGGACCCGGAACTTTATAAGGTACAGGGTATATCTTTCAATTATGAACCTGGCTCGACATTCAAGATTATCAATGTTTCTACGGCTCTTGAAAATAAGACAGTGGGCAGCGAACAGCTATTTAACTTACCTCCTTACATCAGGGTTGGTGATAGGGTAATAAAGGAGATATTCAGGACATATTCCGTAGATTACACTACAGAGGAAATAATTAAACATTCAAGTAACGTGGGTGCAGTGACTATTGCCCTTAGCATGGGTAAAAAGAAATTCTGGGAGGGCATGAAGGAATTTGGTTTTGGTGAACAGACTGGAATAGAGCTACCGGGGGAAGAAAAAGGAATTTTGCATGATTATGAAACATGGCCTTCATCAATGATAGGTGCTCTTGCCATAGGCCAGAGCATATCCGTAACTCCTCTACAGCTTCTGCGTGCTGTTTGTACTGTTGCTAATGGTGGTTATCTTGTTACCCCCACTATTGTAAAGGAAGTAGAATTATTAGAAAATGACCGGGATGATATATTGCCAGGAGAAGATAAAAGGATTATCAGCCAGGATACTGCAGATGCAGTAAAGGATATGATGCTCGCCGTAGTTGAGGGTGGAACAGGAACAAGGGCGCAGGTTGAAGGAGTAAAAGTTTGTGGAAAGACAGGAACAGCTGAAAAGGCAAACAGAAGCGGAGTTGGATATAATGAGGGAAGGCAGATAACTTCTTTTATAGGGTTCGCTCCATATGAGGACCCCAGAGTAGCTGTAATTGTTGTAGTTGATGAACCACAGGGTGGAGAAAATGAAATCTGGGGCGGGACCGTAGCTGCGCCTGCCTTTAGTGAGATAGTCGATTTTTCTTTAGATAGATTAAAGTTATATTGAGCCGGGGTAGCCGGGCATAAGTTTAAAATTATTAAAGTGTAACTTGAAGGTCTGTAAATTATTTTAATAATAAGTTAGAGATTGGATTACCGGGGAAAAATGAAATTAAAGCATTTATTAAAAGATGTAAGCCATAAAAAGATTTACGGGAAT
>CAYVWW010000166.1:0-2651 GCA_964455605.1 uncultured Actinomycetota bacterium
GAGACTAAGGTGGTTGGTATTGGTTTACAAATGGCTTAGATACTAACTTAAAAAGTGGACCAAAGATTGGGGTAAGGTCACTGGAACCACTAAATATTTCAGCCTATAGACTGGCAAAAGAGACACATCTTGACCAGACACGCATCTCAGAGATAATCCACCGAAAAAGAAGGATTACCGCAGATACTGCTCTGAGGCTGGCCAGGTTCTTTGGTAATACCCCGCAGTTCTGGCTGGGTTTGCAGAATGATTACGATATAGAAGAAGAAAAAACACATAAAAATGCCGAGTTAAATAAAATCCAGCAGTTACAGGTAGTATAATAGTCACAAAAGCTACTATAACCGTTGAAAGAGAATAAAATTTTTACACTATAATTATATAAATATTAATACATATTTAAAGAATTTGTTGACAATATTTATTAAAACTTTATAATATTTAGTGTAATTGCAGTTAATTCTTTTAACTTTTAGTGGTAATTATGAGAAAAAATAAAATATATATAGTGATTGCCATATTGACTGTCGCGTCCCTTTTAAGCATCGCTGTTTCATGCGGCCAGCTCAGCTTTCCTGTTGTAACAGAAGCAGAGCCAGAAGAAGCAGATGAAGAAACTGGAAAAGATGACACGGAAGAAACCCCTGAAGAAACTCCTGACTCCCCTAAAGAAGAAGAGCAAATATTTGATTTACCGGAAGAAAAACTTTCAGATGACCAGTTGCTTTTACTGTCAATATTCGGCTACCCTGATGAGTATGTAATAATCTTTGATGAAGAGAACAATAATAAAAGGGTAGAAGTATGGATATTTGAAGCCATGCAGTCTTCTTTTTTATTTGATGGAGGGGAATATTCCAGTTCTGAAGTTGTAATAACTCCAGAACTTTTAGCGGACAGTTACAATATAAGGCCAGAGCAATTCGTGTATTCGATGACTCCGGACGAGGTAGAATACCTGGTAGGTGAAGAAGGGTACCAGTTGATTGAAAAAAATACGGGCTTGAAATCAATAATCTATGGCGATGGATGTGTTGTTTGTACATATAATGCAGATGACCTGCTGGTCTATGTTTCGAGGTCAAAAAAAGTGGAGATAACAGAAAGTTAGATAAATGGGAAAAATAAAAACATTTCTTTTAAGGTTTAAAGACGAGACAGGTGAATTTTTGCTGCTTCTAACTGTGGCCACCCTTATCGTTGCCGCCGTCGGCACCCATGCAGTCAGGGTTTATGCTGAGGAGAAGAAAGAGGAAGTGCAAAGCGGTTATACTGATATACAAAATTTAGATGCACCGGGTGATGAAACGGATGCGAATAAGGTATGGCAAAAAATACAGGAGGATAAACTTGATGCCGCTGTGAAATTAGGAGAATATGCTGTTGGAACAACTGTGCCGGATGATGCAGGCATACTTGGATTGACTCAAAAAACAGGCATGTACGATGTTGTCAGGAAGGATGAAGAAAAGCAGGATGACGGTGATGATAATAGAGATGAAGAAATATTTACCCCGGGTTTAAAGGGCGCCGTAAAAGAGGAAGAAGAAGACTTGTCGATTGAAGAAAAACTTGATGAAAATAATCTTCCTTCAGGTGACATTACCCAGGATATTATTAAAGTTGTGGCAAATGTCACGAACCAGCTGGGGACTCCCGACACTGAAGCGGAGGAAATAGTAGATGTTAGCATTGATGCAGTAAAAGATGTTCTAGAAGATAAAGAAGAAGATGAAGAGATAAGTAAAGATTCTTCCGAGTTTTTAGAAGTGGTCAAAGAAAAGCTCAGCGAAGAAGATAAACTTGAAGACGAAGTGACTATAAATAAAAGAAAAGAATATAACTTATCTGTGCTGGAAAGAGAGGAGCTTGAAAAGGATATCGAACTCTATCAACATTATAAGGATGAGGGCTCAATAATTGTAAGCGATCTGACATATACGAAGATCCAGCAAAGACTGGACCATCTAAATGAAAAAATAGCTGCTTTAGAAAAGGAATTAGAGGAATATTCAGATAATAGTGAAGAAGGCAGTGAGGATGAGGAAGCTTTAACTGATGAGGAAGCATCTGAAGAGGTGGCCGAAGAAGCCCTGGAAGCTCCTACGATAAAATTAAAGATAGTATCAGGGCCGACATATTCAGAAGCAGACGGCGTCTGTTATTACAGGGTAAAGGCCGTTGTGACAGGCGATCCATATCCAGCTATTACCTTCAGTAAGGATAGCAGTGGGGGAGCCTGGGGCAGTACCACTGTTCAAATTAATCTAAAAGATGGAGGGTCGTATACCCTGACAGCTACTGCTACAAACTCAGAGGGTTCAGCTACAGACTCTATTCATCTCCCATGGGGCTGTGCCGTAGAAGAAGATACGGGAAGCAGCTCAACTGGCGGAGGGGGATGTCCCTATAGCTAAACTGGATATGGCACAAGATAGCTGCGCAATTTCAGTAATTCTTCTTGATAATATTTTGTTTTGAATAAATCTTATTATTTTTTATATATAAGTTTGCTTATGGGGCGGGGTAAAAGTCAGTCAATATATTTATCTATTATTTTTTCCGCGCCGTATCTTGAAATGTTAAAGCTCTGCCAGTCTTTCTGGTCTTCAAGCTCTAATTTTTTTTGGCTGAAATACTCTATCATTTCA
>CAYVWW010000166.1:2661-3063 GCA_964455605.1 uncultured Actinomycetota bacterium
CCCTCTGATTCTGATGGGTAGCCACCAGATGTTAAAAGTTTTTCTATCTCGGGTACTGCGTCATATGATAGGTCTTTTAAATAATTTATATCAATCTGCCCGGATTCAAGATAGCGGTCGATATTATTTTCCGCTATTATGGCGTCTACATTTGCAAAATTCATCATTATATAAATCGTAAGCGAGATTATGAAATAAAATTTAATTACAGGGAAATTCGGTTGCCAGATATAAATAATGTTTGCAATGGAAAGGAAAAAGAGCATTATCATAAAAGTCTGGACAAAAATCCTCAAGTACGTGAATCCATATGCCTGTTCATAAACAAGCATTCTGTAAAAGGCTGACGCCAGCAATATAAGGGTAAAAATTACAAGCAGGTTAAGAAGTATTCTTATGGCG
>CAYVWW010000167.1:0-3041 GCA_964455605.1 uncultured Actinomycetota bacterium
TGTCCACCGATATCGATTACTGTTTTTAAATCAGGAAACAAGGAAGCAGCTCCACGTCCATGACAGCTTATTTCTGTTATGTTTTTATCTGCAAAGGGAATATTTATTCTTCCATAGCCGGTGGCAACAATAAATTTTATATCGTCTCTTATAAGTCCCGCTTTGCTTAAAGAATTTTCAAATCCTAAACTTGCAGCATTTTTGCTGTTAGAACCGGTGGGTATTATTACATAGGATTCAATTTTGTCATTTTCCGAGTTCAGTATTACTACTTCAGTAGAAACTGAACCTACATCGATACCACAGGTATACATTATGTTCCTTTCTATCTTTTTTTAACTAAGATTTTAAAATCTCTATGAATCCCTGAAGCCTTGTTTTTGCCTGGCCCTGTGAAGAATTGTTTTTATTTACACAGTCACCATCAAGAACAAGGGTGGGGATATTAATTTCTTTTAAGCTGTCCTTTATAATTCTTGCACCGCCGTTACTCTGCCTGCAGCCCCAGTGTGAAAATAAAATAGCCCCGTCGGCCTTATAATCCCTGGCTGCCTCAAGAATCATGTTAACCCTGTTGTCGATACTTCCTGACAGATAATGAGAAAGCATTTTTTTAGCCATGCTTTCAAAGGGTTTTTCCGGGTCAAGCTCAGGCCAGTAGATATGGTTTATCTCTTCGAATACCACAATGCAATTTTCCCGGCTTAGTATATCAAATATTTCGCTTCTATAATAAGGTTTAAGATGAAGCCAGACAATTTTTTTTGGTAATTTTTTAGCATCTTTGCCTTTGCTGCTTTCTTTATTAAGGTATTCTTTTAATTCTATATACATCTGCCTGTAAAGGGTTACTGATTCTTTTGTTCCCGCAAGCCCGTGAAAAGGCAGGATATAGTTAAGACCATTATAATAAGGCGGGTAGTTTACGAGCTCCTTCCTTAAATTCTTAACTTTAATTGCCCATTTCCTGAATTCGTTAGAAAGATTGATAACTTTTTTGAAACGTTCCAGGTCAAGTTTTTCACCTTTCTTTAAACAAATATTATTGCATATGTTTTTAATCTGACCGGTAAGATATGAAAGAGATCTTTCCGAATAGTAATAAGGAACATCAATCAGGTAAAAATTTTTTTCAATATCATATTTTATTGAATCAATATAAAATGATTTCTGGGCAGCATCACAGGCAAGGTTTGTAGTTATAATGAATTCTGGCTTAGGGAACAAATCGAGCTCCACTGCACCGGATGCACTTCTGTGAAAAGTACATAAATCCTGTGAATACCAGCTGGAGGATGCTTCTTTAAGTATCCGGGATGTAAGTCCCAGTCCTGCTGTGAATCCGGCCATAACCTCGGGAAGAAATGGAGTTATCCCGAGTGCGTAAAACATTTCATAGGGGAGAAATAATGACCCGTAACATACCGGATTTTTTTTATCGGTGTATGCTTTCTTCAAGCTTTCTATGGTAAAGATGTTGAGGTATTTATCTGCTCTGGATGAAAACGTATTTCCATATGTATAAAGCAGAGGTTTAACTGAAAGGATACCCAGTAGTCTCTTGATATACCTCTGGTTTAAATTACTTCTTATATTTTTTTTTATTCTCTCTTTTACACTCATTTTTCCGGATTAATCATTTTATTATTATACTAAAACTTTTATTTAAAGCATTTCAAGAAAGGCCTGTATCCTTGTTTTTATCTGGCCTTCGGAAAAATTGTTATATTCTATTTCAAGGTAAAGTATCGGAATGCCCATCTCGTTTAATTTTTTCTTAAGAATGGAGAATGGATAGAGCATTGTGTCACAAAATTTTAAACCCATGTAAATAACGCCTTTTATATCATTAATTACGATATTACTTTTAATATCAGAAAATTTAAATCCCAGATCAGCCATTCTCATACACTGGGGCTTGTTTAAATAACTTAAAGCTATCGAATTTATCAGGTCCTTATTTTCGCCCGGTTTTACGGAGTTTTCAAAATATCTCCCTGAAGTGCAGAGGTCATCAAAAGCAAGCCTTAAGTTCATTTTAGTAAGCATATCCCATAATTTAATTTCAGCGATAAAACTACCGATAATCATTATAGAAGGATAATTTTTTAAATTAATTTTTAAATAAGAACTGTTTTCATCGGTGACTTTTTTTATAAATTCCAGGTATTTCAGCAGGTCGTTTGAAAAGACCCGGGGCTCCGATACCAGGGCAAGCTCCATGATTTCATAGTAAGTTGAAATATCCAGGATATGGGGAAACTTCCTGATAAAGCCCTGCAATTTTTTTAAAAGTTGTCTTTTATTATTAACTATTTCTATCGCTTCTTCTAATTCGCTTACAGTTATTTTTTTACCTCTGAGCTTTTCTATAAAAATTTTCATATCTTCGATATTGCTGGAAAAAAAATCCATAGAGTCTTTATTTTTCAAACGGGGAACATCAAGAAGATAGGAAGGTGTATCTTTTAAATATCTGCTGGCAATATCGGATAATCTTCTCATCCCGTCGCAGGAACTGGTAAATATTAATCCTTTAAAATCTTTAGCGCAGCAAAGAAGACTTTCCCAGCTCGCTTTGATATAAGGGCAAAAATTTATCGGGAAATAACTTTCTGACCTTGATATTTTGTTCCTTCCGAATATTCTTACAGGAATAAATCCGCCTGCGATTATAAGTTCTTCTGGAGTATATGTGCAAAACCATCCTATAGATGACTTATGGGGAGATAAGGACATGCTTTGTTTAAAAAAAACACCGGTATTATTTACTCTTTTTTTTATTGTGCTGACAATTTCCTGTTCTTCAGACATTATTCCTTATATAAAAACTAAAATAGAATTTTCATATTCTTTATTGCTTTTTTATGATATCTTCGTTTCTTGTAAATTCCTCATAAACACCGATGTGCCCCCAGAAGTCTTCTATGTATAATCCATCTATCTCGCCACTATCTTTGCCTTCAACGATTATTTTTACTCTCTCTATTTCTTCGAATTCTGTCAGAGTATTAACAATGGAAAAAATGGCAAGAGTTTCC
>CAYVWW010000168.1:0-3023 GCA_964455605.1 uncultured Actinomycetota bacterium
AAACTTAGAAAAGAATAACTAATTAAAATTATTAAAATATAGAAGAATAATTTATAAAAATTCTTTTTTAGATTTGACAATATACTGATGCAAATAAAAAATCCCAGAAATATTAAAGGATATAAGTATCTGTCTGCATAAACGAATAATGAATAACCAAAGATGTAAAGTAAAAAAAATGAGTATATCTTAAAAGATATTATATAATCTTTTCTTTTATAAACAATTAAAAAAACAATTGAGAAAAAAGAAAGATAAATTTCATCTAAGAATTTGAATGTTGATTTTATGTTTATCAGTGAATTTTTAATTAAAAAATTTATGTCAAACCATCCCTTAAGTTCTTCAATAAATATAGCAAAATCATCTAAAATAAAACCGGTTTTACTATTAATGGGGTGAAGATGTGTTGTTATTTCCTTCACTATTTTTGTGTCCGGTCCTATCAGGAAATAACTCAAAATTCCAACTTCGCTAAAAGTTAATTTATGATATTTTAAGCTTACTAGAATAACCCAGGGTGCAGAGATAGCTAATGCTACTCCTATAGAAATTATGTAAATAGTCATAATATCTTTTATTTTTTCTTTTTTTATAAATAATTCAACTAATGTAGTTAATGTTAATATTGCTATTAGAAAGGGGAGATTAAAAGCTTTTGCGAGATAACCAAACCCGATTACTGCACCGAATAATATGCCTTTCTTTTTTTTATAGTTTAATTCATTATCAATTATTAAGTTAAACGCCAGTATAATAAAAATGGCAGATAGAAGATCAGGCGTCATGTATGAAAATATACAGAACATTAGCATTGGAATAGAGAAAAATGAAATTATAATACTTATATTACTGTCTATTTTTAGGAGTTTTGCTGTTTTTTGTAGTATTATTAATAATATAAAGCCAAGAATAATATTTAATATCTTAGTAGAAAATAATGGTTCCATACCTAATTTTATAAATGGTACTAGTAGTATGGAAAATAGCGGGCTTCTATAACCATTAATAACCTCGTTAAAGTTACCGCTCGAATATTTAAGTGCTATTTGTATATATTCTACTGTATCAGGGCTTATCTGATATTTATAATAATAAAAGAATATTACTGAGGAAAATATAAAAGAAGCAAAAAGGAAAATATATAATGTAATGTATATTTTATTATTTCTCAAGTTGCTTAATTATAAAAGTGTTATTAATATAATAATTTAAACTATAGCATTCAAATTATTGATTCTCAACAAATTACTCCTCAATTCATATGGTTTAACTGCTATTCTATTTGGCAACCAGATAGACATATTATTTGTATTTCTATTGAATCAATTGTAAAGATGTGAATGTCGTATGGCTTTTTTAAAAGAGGAGAGAATTTAAATATTTAATTAAAAAAATTTTTAATTAGTTTCTTTTTTTAATACAAGTACAATTGACATCCCCATTTTCCTAAACAGAATATATCTTTCAAAAATTTTCAGTAAGGGAACCAGTCTGTCATAAAAACTTAAGAATTTTTCATTTATAACATTTTTTTTCATAATGGAACCATTTAAAATCCATCCGAAAATTGCTGTGAAATTAAAATAATGTGATTTTATTAATTTAAATCTGGAACCTTTTAAAATCCTGTCTATATCTCTTTTATCATATCTTCTTATATGCCCAACGCTTTTATCAATAACATTATAAAGATATTTGTGCGCGGGAACTAGCAGAATCAGATTTCCATCCTTGTTTAGGATATTATATATATTATTAATAACTTTAATATCATCGCTGATATGTTCAAGGACATTTATCATTATACAGGTGTCGATACTGAGATTGGCATTTGAAGGATTATCAATACTCTCAAGATTAAGGTTCTTGACAGAAACGTTTTTAAAATTACCGTACCTGCGTGATAATAATTCAACAAACCTTTCGTCAATATCGGATAAGATAATCCTGCTATTCCCATTACTGCTAATAAGGATTTTAGAAAGGCTTCCAAGACCCGAGCCAATCTCAAGCACATCACCTTTTACAAAGGGTTTTATTTCTTCATATATCCAGCCGTAGAACCTGTTTGCTTTTTCTGAAAAAATAATCTGGTTATCCTTACCTTCTTGAGAATATTCACACATTTTTTAAATTAGCTCTGCACCTTTTTTATATATAATTAGCTAGAAAGTTACTGTAGCTAACTTACGAATAAATTAATTTCCACTATTTTATCACTGTTTTGTTGTTTCACAATAAGAAATTATAAATATTTTATGGTGCTTTTATGCTATTTTGAAAAAATTTTATATTGGTTTATTCCGAATAGCAATGGTGATAAAATCTAAATAATTATTGTTTTTTAGCTGGCAGAATGTTTAAAGGTAATTTTGGAAAGTAAATTAATGGAATCCAAAAAAATACTTATACTTGGAGTTACCCACCCACAGATTGATGCTATATTATACTGCAAAAAAATGGGATATGAAGTTCATGGATTAAGCTATCAGCACGGAGGCATAGGTATACCTTATCTTGATTTTTTTGAAAAGATTAATATTGGGGATAAAGACGGGGTTCTTGATTACGCGGTCAGGCATAACATAGACCTGGTTTATTCTACAGGTTCTGATTTAGCGTTGCCTACTATAGCTTATGTGTCAAAGGAATTAAATTTACCCAGTGATATAGATTATGGCCAGGCAATGCTGTTAATTGATAAAAGCAACTTTAGAAGTATTGCCCTTGAAGATAGTTTGAGCACGGTTAAATTTAAGGTGGTTAAAGAGCCGGATGATCTTGGCGACTGGAATTATTTTCCTGCAATAATAAAACCGGTTGACAGCCAGGGGCAGCGTGGAGTAAGGAAAGTAAATAGCAAGGAGGAGATTGAAAGATATTTCACTTCTACCTTAAAGGAATCATTCAGTAAAAGGATAATAATAGAGGAGTTTTTAGAGGGTAGGGAAGTTAATGTTCTCTTATATATGTTTGAAGAAAAAGCCAGGTACAGTTTTGTAATTGACCGTGTGCTGGTT
>CAYVWW010000169.1:0-1444 GCA_964455605.1 uncultured Actinomycetota bacterium
TTTTATTCTGCAGGTTGTTGATAAGTTCCTCCCAGCCTATGCTTGGGTCATCTCCGGTTTTATCCCGGACCCTATATTTTAGATTCTGGATTTTTTCTTCCTGGCTTTTTATTTCTTCACGGGTCTCTTCGAGCCCAGCAGAAATCTCTTCATGTTTTTCCCTGCTGTATTCTGCACCTGTATCTTCTGCAAGGTAATCTTCTTCGTTTACCTGTAATTTCATAAGTTCATGTTCATAACTATCAATATCGTTTTTCAAGCCGGAGTTTTTCGCTTTAAGGTTTTCTATTGCCTCATCCCATTTATTCTCGGATATTTCTTTACCATAAAGATTTTTTATTTTTTGGTTAACCTGGAAGCGGGAATCATTGAGTTCGTTTTTAGCCCGGGTAATCTGTTCTTCCAGAACGGAAACCCTGCTGTAATGTTTGCCCTGTTCATTCATGGTTGATTCCAGGAGAGAGATATCCGTAAGTTTTTTGCCGGTTCTTTTTTCAAACTCCGAGCCGATTCTTTTTAGCTCATCATTTTGAGCTGCCTGTTTCATAAAACTACCGGTTTTTTTAAAATAAAGAATTAAGATAATAGCAAGACCGAGAAAAGAAAATGCTGCAATTCCAAGCAGTAGCAGCATAATTGGACTGGAGATGCCTCCATGCAGGAAAATTGCTGCTATTAAGGAAGCTATCCCGGTGGCTGAAAGTAATCCGCAGAGTGCCGGAAAAATCCTCCCGGGCTGCCTGTCAGTAGCTTTTGACAAAAACTCCCTGTAATAAGATAGCGCGCTTTCAAGCCATTTATAATCTTTGCTTTTAAGGGACGAGTCTTTTAAATCCTTTTCAAGTTCGCGGATATTGTTTTGCAATCTTTTGTAAAGCGTGAGCTCTTTTTCTATACCGGTAATCTCATTATAGGGGATACCTGATAGCTCCGAATTTAATTTTTTTATTTTTTCCGAGATTAAATACGCAAGGTGGTTTTTTGCCCTTTCAAGCTCTTTCAATTCATCAAGCAGGTTTTTCTCTTTCATATGGTAGGTCTTTAATATTCCCTGCGAAAACCCTGATTCTATTTCTTCAAATAGGTCATCAATCTTTTCAAGCTCGTTTCTGGCGTCGTGATATTTTTTACCTTCTCCCTTGTTACTGATTTCGATTTCGCCGCTGGTAATTGCAGCTGACTTAACAGTTGCCCGGATATTATTGTCACTGTCAATCTTATCAAGTATATTTATGCCTGAAAGCACTTCCTTTATCAGGAATTTGCTTACTCCTCCGTTATCTTCAATCCCGGCTTCGCCTCCTTTTACTATTAGAAGCTTTGCCATGGATGGAGGAAGGCCCCTGTCACTTTTTTCCCAGTAATCTTCAAGCTTCTTTGGGGATGCGATAGTAAAATCAACGGGGGTTTTATCGAGACCGATTAAGGTGACTTTTCCTTTCCC
>CAYVWW010000169.1:1454-3012 GCA_964455605.1 uncultured Actinomycetota bacterium
AACGTATCAGGAATTCTGTTAAAAAAGTTTTACCTCTTTCGTTCTTGCTGTAAATGAGGTTGAATGTCCCGAAAGATGCATTAAATTTTTTAATTGGCCCGAGGTCTTTTACTGATATTTTGTCAATTCTAATTCCCATTTAGTTCACCGTATTTAAAATAAATTTTGCTTCTATTCCTTTAAGATTAAATTAAGCGCCTTTTCCAGCACATCTTCCCCTGACAGTATTCCATTTTTTAGCTTAAGCCTGTCAATTTCATTTTTTATATTCTCTACAATGGCTATTTTTTCCGGGTCATTAAATAGTGAAACTTCCGTTAAATCCGGCTGCTCGTTATTATAAAAAGAGAAATCTTTCAGTTCCATATTAATGGTCTCTAAAAGTTTCTTTTTGTCTGAAGTATAACCCCTAACCTTTAACCGTAGTTTTACCTTTGGAATGTCATTTCCAGATATATCCCATTTTTCTATCATCCTGCTTATCTCTTTTTTAATATATTTGAATTCACTGGTTACAGGAAGAGATATAATGCTTTCATTAAAGAATATAAGGTCGCTATCAATTTGCTTTTCTTTTATTTCGAGCGTCCCCGGGTCAAGGATTAGGAAGCTTCTTTTCCCGGTTTCATTTATATCCAGACCACAGGGTGAACCCGGGTAGTATACTTTTCCAAGGTTTGCTTTTTTATGGATATGTCCCAGGACAACCCTTGAAGGATTATAATATTGTATATCATTTCTGGTAAGGGGCATGTAAATGCCGGGCTCATAAGGGTTGGGCTTGCGTAGTCCCGATATATAATCGCCATGTCCTATTAAAACCCATGTGCCTGTTAATTTTTTGCTATGTTCGGCTATGATTTCGCCCATTGAGCTTGCCGGAATATATGGTATAAAGAAAAAGGACACGGGGCAGCTTTCCAGCGTAAGTATTTCGGGCCTGTTAAAGATTTTTATATTCCCGGAAGTGAAATATTCTTCCTTTATAGAAGGGTCGTGGTTGCCGGGGATTATATAGAATTTTACATCTCTTTTTTCATGTTCCAGCTTGCCGCAGAACTTATCGAAATCAGAATAATTCTGGCTTTCCTTATCAAAGAGGTCGCCTGCGATAATAAGGGTATTAATATTTTCGGAGAGCATTTCATCAAGTATATTTGAAAGAGCGTTCCATCTTGCAAGGGTCTCTTCCCTGGTTTTCAAATGTAAATCTGCCGTTATCGCTATTTTCATTTTAAAAAACTAATTTTTTAATGGTTTGAATTATTGTATAAAAGTACTGTATATTGTAATTTTCGTTAAAAAGAGAAATCACGGCGATTAGCTCTGTTTAATATATAATATACTTTATTTTAAGTTTCAGTCCAGATATTTTTTTATAGTAAGGTGACCTTAAATAGCGAAAGACAGGATTCCCTGTTCAGCTTTTTGAATTACGCAAAAAAAATTACTTTCATTATTTAAAGTTATTTCAAGAATTCTACCTTTATAGCTTTTGGATCTGTAAAAGTAGGGGAGCACTGGTATATAAGCTCCCCTTGACTTTATCCTGCTCTTG
>CAYVWW010000170.1:0-2971 GCA_964455605.1 uncultured Actinomycetota bacterium
TAGAGTATCTTTCAAGGATCCATGACAATCCGAGCGATATTGAGTCCCCAAGGTCATGCAGGGCGTCTGACAGGATAGTAATACTATTCGTCCAGAAACCTCCAAAAATTTCTAAAAGTGTAAAGCTGAGATTGAGAAAAAACGCAAGTCTTATATTTGAAACGCTATCTTCCTTACTTATTCGTTGATTTTTCATAATAATGCCAATTTATCAGATTTACTATTTATTTGAAAACAGTTTAAATTATAAACACTAATCATAAAAAAAATAAATTTTTTCTTCACTATCATACTTTCATAAAGTATAATTCTATGAAAGACAACTTTATTAAAAAGGAAAAAATGAAACCTAAAATAAATAAATATGTATTAATATTTCCTCTCTTAATTATCATATCAATTCTTATATTTATTATTCCACTCTCAGGCTGGATAAAGCCAGCCCAGAGTATATATGAAGAAGAAAATGGCGTCCCAATTCTTGGAGCAGGCACAAGACCTGTTGCCGTAATGGTCGAGAACAGTTTTGCAGCAAGGCCACAATCAGGGCTAGCGCTTGCAGATGTCGTTTTTGAAGTCGTTGATGAGTATGGCATAACCAGATTTGTAGCAATTTACAATTCGAACAATGCTCCAATGGTAGGTCCCGTAAGAAGCGCCAGGCCATATTATGCAGAAATTGCCAGGGGCTTTGACCCGATTTATGCCTTTTTTGGCACCTATCCCGAATGCTATAAATTGATAGAAGACATGAACATGTATGTTTTAAGCGCAATGTCTGATAGATCAGGCAATAGCTCTATCACGGGCCATGCCCCTTACTGGAGAGACTGGAATAGAAGCTCGATCCAGGAACATACCGCTTTTATGTCAGTTGCGAAATTAAGGGAAAAAGCCGGTCAGCTGGGTTATCCGCTGGAGGGAAACGGCATACCATTCCCATATAAGACCGAGGCGCCCATTTCGGCCAGAGGCAATGTCTCAAACATTCATATTGACTTCTCTACTCCGGCATATTCACCACGGGGTTTCAACGTAGATTATACCTATATAAAAAATGGTAACTATTACCTCCGTTATATGGGAGGAAGTGCCCACAGGGACTATAATTCCGGTAACCAGATAACTGCAAAAAACATAGTGGTCATGGTTACGGATATCCTCGGACCACTTGATAAATACGGGCATATGGATGTAAGGACTACAGGTAGTGGTGTCGCTTACATCTTTCTTGATGGTAAAGCAATAACCGGAAGCTGGCAACGTGGCAGCGTATATGAACCTTTTATTTTTAAAAACAGCAGTGGCGATAGAGTTTCATTTAATGGAGGTTCAACCTGGATAGCGATAGTCCAGAGCACGGGCAAGGTCAGTTTTAAATAATTTTACGCTTTTAATTTCTAAAACTCTTTCGCAGCCAGAGCATTTATAAACTTAGAGATAATATAAATTTTATCTTCCTATGCTCTCTATCTTTTTCTTGAAGGTCTTATTTCTTAGTAGCTTTATGCTAATATCCACTATTTTCTGGTCATATTCCTTACCATTGCCTTTGTTGATTTCTTCAATTG
The DNA here is from genome assembly GCA_964455605.1 of uncultured Actinomycetota bacterium. GTDB lineage: Bacteria > Actinomycetota > Humimicrobiia > Humimicrobiales > Humimicrobiaceae > JAQVEM01. The sequence goes on from CAYVWW010000170.1 coordinate 1,572, forward strand.
CCCTATCCAGCCCAAGCGACGGCCTGTATGGCCTGTGGGAGGTCATTGCTTCCATTGCGTCAGCAACAGCTATTATCCTGGCTTCAAGGGATATATCCTTCTCTGTCAAACCTTTCGGGTATCCCGACCCGTCAAGTCTTTCATGGTGCTGAAGCACTATATCAGCAACAGGATAAGGGAACTCTATATCTCTTAGCATCTCATAGCCAATGGCAGGATGGGTTTTTATCATCGTAAACTCCACATCGGTTAACCTTCCTGGTTTCGTTAATATCGAAGCAGGGATTTGTATATTCCCTATATCATGAATAAGAGCTGAGGTATTTATTGATTCAACCGTTTCTTCATCCAGCTCCATCTCTTCTGCAATAGCAGTTGCAAGAATTGCCACTTTTTTCTGGTGACCGGACGTATATGGATCTTTCGCCTCAATAATATGTGTGAGAGTCTTCGTTACGCAATCAAATAACCTGTTTATCTTATGATAGCTTTCCTCAAGTTCTCCCGCAGATAATTTCCTTTCTATATTAATGCTTATTACTTCTGAAACTCCATGAACCAGCCTTTTTTCTTCTCTTGAAAAAATAGCCTTACCGGATCCCGGCTTCTTTTTAAGATAATATACTTCCAGTATTCCTCTTTTTTCTTCTTTTACCTTTAGATCCCTGCATTCTTTCCATTTGGTCTTCCTGAAGTTATCCGTTTTGACTTCTTTCTCATCAAACATAACCCTGCAGCAAACTAACTCGGGGTACTGCATACCCCTGCGCATGTTTTCAATTGCAGATTCTAATAATTTTTCCAGTGATACATCATGCCGAATCATAAGATTTGCCAGAGAATAAAGACAATCAAGCTCCCTGACTCTTTTATAAAGCTCGTCTTCTGTCTTTTTACGCTTTGAAATTTCACTATTAAGACACTTTACCTTATCCTCTAATTTTTTTATCATTCTCCTGTTGCGATCTGCCTGATATAATTCTTCTTTTTTACTGCTTTTATTACTTAATGCAGATTCCCCTTTTTTATTCTCCGATATAGTTTCATTAAGTATTTTAAGTAGATTCGCGGGTTCCTGCGGTTTGACCAGAAACTTCTCTGCCCCGATACGCAGCGCGAAGTTTTCATCCTGCTTTCTCCTGTAATCAGATGTATATATAAGGAAGGGGATAGATTTGAATCTATCATCCTTTTTACACTCACTACATAACTGGAATCCATCCATTCTGGGCATCAACACATCGGATATTATCGCATCAACTTTGCTCTTATTCAGTTTTTCAAGTGCATCAATACCATCTTCGGCTTTTATTGTTTTATAACCACTTTTTGTTAAAATTTTTTCGAGTAAATAAAGACTATCCGAATTTTCATCTACCGTTAAAACCTTCATTTTCCAC
>CAYVWW010000171.1:0-2970 GCA_964455605.1 uncultured Actinomycetota bacterium
CGAGTATATTAGATAATTGGAGGAATTTATGGTTAGTACAGGACTTAAAACATTTAATTTAAAAAAAGAAGAAATAGAGAGAAAATGGTTTTTAGTAGATGCAAAGGACAAAAACCTTGGAAGACTTTGCACGGGTATAGCAAGGATTCTAAGGGGTAAAAATAAACCAACTTTTACACCACATCTGGATTGTGGTGATTACGTAGTTGTTATAAATGCAGATAGGATAAAAGTTACGGGAAACAAATTAGAAGATAAGAAATATTACAGGCATTCGGGATATGTTGGCAATCTTAAGGTTTTGAGTCTTGGAGAAGCGATTAAGAAATCACCCGATTTTGTTATAAGAAATGCGGTAAAAGGAATGTTACCCCATAACATACTCGGAAGGAAGATGCTTAAGAAGCTGAAGATATACAGGGGCGAAAAAAATATACATATTGCTCAAAAGCCTGAAAAAATTGATATTTAAAAAGGAGAATTAATTTGACAGATAACGATGCTATATATAGCGCTACTGGAAAAAGAAAAAATTCAATAGCCAGGGTAACTTTAGTCCCCGGCAAAGGTAATATTTCAGTTAATTCGAGGGATTTTAAGGAATATTTTAAAAGAGAATCCCTTATAACGATAATTATGGAACCCTTCAGGGTTACCAATACAGAAAATGCCTATGATGTAATTGCTGAACTGTCAGGAGGGGGCGTGTCCGGTCAGGCAGGTGCATTACGTCACGGGATTTCAAAGGCTTTACTGGAAATTAATCAGGAGTACAGACCATTACTTAAGAGAGAAGGGTTTTTGACCCGGGATTCAAGAATCAAAGAGAGGAAAAAGTATGGTCTTAAAAAAGCCAGGAAAAAACCACAGTTCTCCAAGAGATAAAGGGTCTTTCCTAATGAATTATCCCTGTCTAAAAATCTATCTGGATAAGATTTACAACAATAGCAGGGTTATTAACAATCAGTGTCTAAAAGCAGACATCTCGGTCGTTGGTGTCACCAAATGTGTAATGGGTGACTTAGAAATATCTTTAATGATGAAAAAATCAGGAATTAGAATCCTTGGAGATAGCCGGCTTGAAAATCTTGAAAAATTAAGAAGATTTCATGGAGCAGACCAGCTGCTTATGATGTTACGCAGCCCTATGCCGGACGAGATTGACAGGATGGTTGAAATTTGCAATATTAGCTTGAATACGCAGTTTAAAACGCTGGAAAGTATTGAGAAGGCCTGTGAAAAAAGAAAGATAATCCATGATGTCATAATTATGGTAGAAACGGATGATGATAGAGAAGGCCTGCTCCCGGAGAATGTTGTTGATTTCTGCAGAAAAATGGTTGACAATTTTAAGCATGTAAAGCTTTATGGACTGGGCACGAATGCAAGATGCGTTGTGGAAAATGGCCCAAAACAGGATAGCTTGCAGATTCTTTCAGATATAAGAGAAGAAGTTATGAGGGTCACCGGGGAAAATATCCCTGTTGTATCAGGAGGAAATTCAAGCAGTTGGAACCTCGTTAAGAAGGGATTGATCCCTGAAGGAATCAACCAGCTAAGGATAGGGGAAGCCATACTCCTCGGGCATAACACGATTAATTTTAAAAGGATAGAAGGAGCATTTACGGATACATTCCTTCTCGAGGCGCAAATTATAGAGGCCAAACGTAAGAATAACAGGGTATATAAAATACTCCTGGCTCTCGGGCTCCAGGATGTTGACAGCAGCAATATAGAATGCTCTAATCCTAATTTAAAAATTACTGGTCAGAGCAGTGACCATACGGTTCTTGAAGTTAAGGAAGATGATATGCGGGGGCATGAGAAAAATTTTCCGGAGTTGAAAGTTGGGGGTATAGTTTCTTTCAGGCTTGACTATTTTGGCTTGATGTCATGTATGTCTTCTCCTTTTATTAAGAAAGAATATATAAGAGGATAAAAAGTAATTTTAGAAAAAGAAGTTTTTTGGGAGGGTACTAATATGCTAAAACCAGAGGATTTTTTTGACCTTTCAAAAACCCGGTTCAGGGGTCTTTTTGATAATGCTGAATATGTATGGGATGCGCTGAAAAATCTAAAAGAATATTTGAGGAAAAATATCGAACCAAATGCTTCCGGACTAAGAAGAGGCAGGGTTGTCATGGGGCAGACGCAGGTTTTATATGATGGCGAGGTAATTGAATCCGGATTTGAGATAGACGCCTCAGGGAAGAAACCATTGGTAAAAATGGACGGAAGCATTCTTGATGGGGCAAGTATAATATACGAAGGCGCAGTTTTTATGGATGATGAAATATATATTGGCAGGGGCACCATTATAGAACCAGGTGTATTAATAAAAGGACCTGCTATAATCGGTGATTATACCGAATTGCGTCAGGGAGCTTACCTGAGGGGAGATACGCTTGTCGGTGATAAATGCGTCGTAGGGCACACCACTGAGTTAAAGTCCTGTGCTATGCTTGGTGAGAGTAAAGCAGGGCATTTTGCATATATTGGTGACAGCATACTGGGCAGTGTCAACCTGGGCGCAGGAACAAAGCTTGCTAATCTAAAAATTGTCCAATCAAACGTACTGGTTAATGTGAATGGAAAAAAATACGAGACGGGTTTGAGGAAATTTGGGGCAATTTTAGGAGATGGTGTCGAAACTGGATGCAATAGTGTCACTACCCCCGGCACTCTTCTTGGCAAAGGGGTGCTTTTGTATCCCAATTCTACCGCGAGGGGCTATTACCCTCCGGAAACTATAGTAAAACTAAAACAAAGTTATGAGCCGGAAAAGAAAATTTAGACCAGGAAGAGAAAAGAATCCGGCAGTTGTAAAAAGAAATTATTATGAGGAGGAAAATATATGGGTAAGTTATTCGGGACCGATGGAATCAGAGGAGTTGCAAATGAATATCCAATTACCCCTGATATGATTGTGCAGATTGGTCAGGCAACTGCATATATACTAAAAAAGAGGAA
>CAYVWW010000172.1:0-2961 GCA_964455605.1 uncultured Actinomycetota bacterium
TGATGTAGGCGCTTACTTTATGGCTGATATAGCCCATATCGCAGGGCCCGTCATAAGCGGCTATCATCCCAGCCCGGTAAAAGTAGCAGATTTCACAACAGCCACCACCCATAAAACTTTGAGAGGACCCAGAGGTGGCCTTATCGTATCAGATAAAAAATACGGGAATCTCATAGATAAGTCAGTTTTCCCCGGTGTGCAGGGAGGACCACTAATGCATATAATCGCAGCAAAAGCGGTAGCTTTTCACGAAGCTCTGCAAGACTCATACAAAGATTACAACAGGCGTATAATAGAGAATTCAAAAGCCTTATGCGAGTATATGAGAAATGAGGGTTTCAGAATCGTATTTGGTGGAACCGACAATCACCTGTCCCTTCTGGATTTAACCAGTAAAAAAATAACAGGCGCTGAAGCTGTGGAAACACTGACTTCCGTCGGGATAATAGTTAATAAGAACGTGATACCTTTCGATAAGCTCCCCCCAACGGTAGCAAGCGGCATCAGGATCGGTACTCCTGCAGTCACTACCCAGGGTATGGGAGTTAATGAAATGCATAAAATAGGGGAGTTAATCTCTTCAGCCCTAAAAAACAGAGATAATAAGACTAAACTTAATAGCATAAGGGAAGAAGTTAAAAATCTCGTCGGCGAGTTTCCGATCTATACCGGGCTATAAAGAATTAGAATTCACCCACGATATCTCTAACCCTCATGAGCCTTACGAGGTTGGAGCGTTCGGCTTCACTAAGTTTCATGGTTATATAATTGATGGTATCAGCTATATCAGGTATTAATTTATATTCCAGGGCATTAACCCTTCTTCTTGTCTCCTCGATTTCCAGAGCCATAAGCTGCAACATTTTTTCCTTTCCGGCAAGCGCAAACAGCTTATCTATGAATTTATCAAAATCGCTAAGCGCAATGTCCATCTCTCCGGAAGTATTTAAATAACCATAAGGTATTATCTTATTGCTAACCTCACTGGTATACTCAGGTATATTGACGCTCATGACATTTTTTCTCTCAACAGAAACCTCTATTTTTTTTGAAGGGAGAAGTAACTCCTGCTCAGTTTGATAGACACTCTTACCCGCTTTTGCCAGTACGAACCTCTCCAGTATTGACTGGAACTCTTTTTCTATATCAAGACGTAGATTTTTAACTTCATCTATCAGGCCCAGCCACTGCCTCATAAGCTCGTCTCTTTTATCCTTAAGTAGTTTATGCCCCCTGCGGGCAAGACTCAGCCTTCTTCTTAGTCGCAGAAGTTCCATCCTGTTGGCATTAACATCCAGAAGCATCCAGCCACCTCAATCTTCTTCTTTGTTCTCAGTTTTGAACCTTGAAAAATATTTATCAAGATATTCCGTACTTACCCTCTTTAGTTCACCTCTCGGGAATATGCTTAAAAGCTTCCATCCCAGGTCAAGTGTCTGGTCTATTGTCCTGTTCTCATACTCATCCTGAGAGACATACTCTGCTTCAAATCTCTCCGCAAACCTAAGATATAGCTTATCCATATCGGTAAGTGCCGCCTCTCCAAGTATCACTGCCAGTTCTTCCACTTCTTTCCCGCGCGCATATGCTGCATATAACTGATTAAAGATATCTGCGTGGTCTTCCCTTGTTTTCCCCTGACCTATACCTTTATCTTTAAGGCGTGAAAGCGATGGTAATACATCTATAGGAGGGGATACTTTTTTCTTATGTAGAGACCTTGATAATATAATCTGACCCTCGGTTATATAACCTGTAAGATCCGGAATGGGGTGCGTCTTATCATCCTCCGGCATTGAAAGTATTGGAATCTGTGTTATTGAGCCCTTCTTACCCTTAATCCTGCCTGCCCTCTCATAAATAGTGGCCAGGTCTGTATACAGGTATCCAGGATATCCCCTTCTTCCCGGAATCTCCTTCCTTGCAGCAGAAATTTCCTTTAAAGCTTCGCAGTAATTTGTCATATCGGTTAATATCACCAGTACATGCATGTCTTTTTCAAAAGCAAGAAATTCGGCAAAGGTAAGTCCAACCCTTGGCGTTGCAACCCTCTCTATAGCCGGATCATTAGCAAGGTTCAGGACCAGCACTGACCTATCTATAGCACCGGTTTTCCTGAAATCATTGATAAAATACTCGGATTCCTCAAAGGTAATACCGATAGCTACAAACACTACGGCAAATTCTTCCTCATCTGAAAGAACTCTTGCCTGCCTTGCAATCTGGGCAGCAATACGGTTATGGGGCAATCCTGAACCGGAAAATATTGGCAGCTTCTGCCCCCTCACAAGCGTGTTCAGCCCATCAAGGGATGATATACCCGTCTGTATAAATTCATTGGGGTAATCCCTGGCATATGGGTTTATTGGTGACCCGTTTATATCCCTGCTTTCTTCAGGTATAATCCTATCATTTTCAGTCATCGGTTTACCAAGCCCATCAAAAACCTTACCCAGTATATCGGAGGAAAGATATGCATGGATGCCCCTTCCCATGAAGCGCACCCCCGTTCCCATCGAGTTAATCCCTGATGTGCCCTCAAAAACCTGTATCAGAGCATTGCTCCTGTTAACCTCAAGCACCTTGCCATTCCTTTTTGTTCCGTCATCAAGTCTTATCTCTACCATTTCATCATACTTTACACCTTCGACATTCTCCACAAGAAGAAGTGGTCCGGAGATATTCGTAATACTTTTATATTCTTTTAACATCCCTACTCCTCTGCTATAGAAGCAAACTCTTTTTCTATATCTTCTTTAACTTTATCAATACTATCTATTTCATCTTTCTTTATATATTTCATTCTGGCTATCTTATCCTTAACTGCTACATCCTCGATAGCTTTTATATCAGCACCCATTTTTAAATATTTGTCCGCCTGTTCATAAAAATAAATAATAACACTCATCATTTTATGCTGCTTCTCTATAGATGAATAAGTATCTACTTCATGAAAAGCAA
>CAYVWW010000173.1:0-2943 GCA_964455605.1 uncultured Actinomycetota bacterium
AATGCTAATAAATCATGGGGTCTAAATGAAAAGTATTTTAATTGTAAAAATACTATATTATATATTCTTCGCGCTTATTTTCCTCTTCTCACTCATAGTCTTTTTTGAAATTACAGGTTTGAGCTTTTATGATTCCCATTTAAGCGAGTTTTTCCAAAGAGTACTCAGCGCACTAAACTTTTGATTCTTCCCCGCCATTTTCTTTTCTAAATTTATCCTCGAAATAAGGCCTGACGATATAGACAAGCCCTCCAACAAGACCGACCAGCATTAGCGCAACCAATATCAACAGGGAGCAGAAAGCAGCTTTATCATTTGCAACTCCCATTGCGACCATAATAAAAACAATTGAATTCTCCCTCAAACCTATACCCCCGATTGAGATAGGTATCATTGATATGATTGATACCACCGGAACCATAAATATAAAAGCGGTCAGGCCAAGGTCGATTCCAAGAGCCCTGGCAGAAAGATACCAGTTAAGTATGACTGCGAACTGAAGGATAAAACTATATATCAGAACTTTTAGAAGAACTATTTTATGGTCCTTGAAACTTGTAAGAGTATTGTAAGCATTCGATAATTTATCCTTTATCCTGCGCGCAAATTTAAATTTCTTTAAAAACCTTGCTATGCCAAAAATTGAAGGTTTGATAATCATTAGCGCCATAACTATGACTATTACAAAAAATATGGCGACAGGTATTATTACCGGCTGGTTACCAATAGCGGTGAAACCGAGAAATAAAGCTGCTACTGCATAAAATGCGGAGCTTACCGTTCCGGAAAATCTTTCTACCAGAATTACCGACGCCGACGAGCTTAATGGGATATTCGCCTTTTTTGAAGCATCGTAGGTCCTGAACACATCACCACCTATGATGGTAGGTAAGATATTATTAAAAAACAGGCCTATAAGCACGGTAACGCTTAATGAGGCGGTGCTTAGTTTAACATTCTGCGTATTCAGTAGTGTTTTCCACCTGAAAGCTGTTATCCATGTCCCGAAAACATGGGTTGACAGCGCAAGCAGTATCAGTATTTTATTGGATGATTTCAATATTTCGACTATGCTGGAAAAATTCTCAAACTGTGACTTGATTAAATAAGCAATCAGCGAAACGCTCACCACGATTCTAAGTACCAGAAGTATCAATTTCTTATTTTTTTTATAGAAAGCGATAATCTTTTTTTTCATTTCCCGCAGGTAATAATTAACTTATTCTTTAAACAATTAATTTTCAAACTAAGTTATTTCCTGGATTTTATAACTCTTGCAGGTGAGCCGGCAGCTATTGAGAAAGGCGCGATATTTTTTGAAACTACTGCTCCTGCGCCTATTATTGTGCTGTCTCCTATACTCACACCATCAAAAACCATGGCACCTGCACCTATCCAGCAATCTTCCCCAACCTCAATGCCATAAGAAGGTTTCTCCTGCTCAGCTATGGGTATATCTGCCCGGGAATAATCATGCCCCCCACCAATAATATATACATAAGCAGCAATCAGTGTATGCTTACCTATAGTTACTTTACTTCCAGAAAATATCTCGCTGTTAAAACCCACTACTACATTTTCCCCCAGGGTTATATCTCCATTCTTGCAGCTTAATATGCTTCCCCTGCCAATAAAAATATGCTTTCCTATGCTAATGCCTTCGTTATTTAGTCCCTTTGCATCCAGCACGCAGTAATCATCTATTACAACATCGTCATCAATCGATATTTTATGGGGATGCCTTATGGTTATTGATTTACCGAAACTCACACCTTTCCCCACTTTCTTAAATAGAAGAGGATAAAATAAGTTCCTTAAAAAAATACCGATAGCACCGGGCATATCCTGAAACATGACTGTTATCAGCTCATACTTTAATAAATTTAAAAACCCTTTTCTGCCCACAAAAAGGTCTATGTACTTTGCAACTTTTGACTTTTCCTTTGAAAAAAGTTCTTTTTGAATCTTGTCTTCGTATCTTTCTATTTTAACCAACCCCCTTAATAACTTAATCCATCGTAAAGAATAAAAACTTTAACTTTAAGACGGACAAAATTACATTTAGTTGCCTGTAAAAACCCCCCTGCACCCAATCCGGTCCTTTTACCTGTTAAATATCCCATATTTTTTAATATTTTCATATAATTTTTTAATTATTCAAATGTTCCCTCATGAATGGTCCGAGGTACTCAATGGGAACACCCATAAAAGATTTCCTGCCAATCCTGTCACAGTCCCTGCAGGGAACTATATTGCCTATAACGCCGGACCTGAACACCCTCCTCATTTTCCTTATGGCTTCCCCGTTAAAAATTTCTCCTATCGTTTCTTTATTAATATCCCCCAGACAAATCTTTCCCTCAAAATCCTGCGGGCACAGGAATACTTTTCCGTTAAAAAAAATAGTCAGCGAGTACCAGGGAAAAGTACAGGAAGCTTCCCCTTCTCTTACGGCTATTTTATTTCTTTTATCCGCTCCTTCTGTTTTAATCAGACCTCCCCAGTTATGGGGAACCCTTGTAACCAGTCTATCAAGAGGAAGATTTTTAAAATTATTCAAAAAAATCCTTTTTTGTCTCTTTATATCCCCGCTCTTTATTCCATTTTCGTCCTGCATGACCTGTATTACCGTATATGGCTTTTTCGATTTTAATTGCTTCTTTACTTCAAGAAAATCGATTATATTCTTAATGGTTTCTTCGAACCTTGCCCCTGCCCTGTTTTTTTCATAGACTCTTTTTGTGTATCCGTCAAACGAGAATGATATCAGTCCAAGGCCCGTCGTTATTATCTCCCTGTCGATTTTCTTATTTAAAAGAGTTGCATTGGTGTGAATCCTTGTTTTTATCCCTCAGCTACTGGCATAATCCAACAATGGTACCAGATATTTGTTTAGAAGCGGTTAACCCCAGTGGAAAATAATTACAACAAGGACCAAGCCTT
>CAYVWW010000174.1:0-2912 GCA_964455605.1 uncultured Actinomycetota bacterium
AGGCAAATTCTCTCCGCTTTTAATATTGATAGGGTTGAACCACTGATGTTGCAGATTTTATCCATGTAGTTAATTTTCTCTCCGTCATCCCTTAACCTTTCAAATTTTATATCGGGATCAATTTCTTCCAGAACATAAGATACAATGTCAATGCCGCTCAGGACAGTGCCGCTTTTTTCCTTGCAAATTATATGTGAGAAAGAATTCTTATCGGATGATATAAGGTATCCGGAGGTAATATCTCCCAGAACATTAAGATCCTCGGAAATAGCGCCGTGTATTATATCTATTACTTCACTTTTTAAAATTCTATTTTTAACCATATGCCCGGTCTTTCTATGTATTCTTAAAATAAGTTTTATCTTTTCTAAGTATTATATGCTTTTTCCATTCCTTATCGTCTTTTTCGGGGAAATCGTTTCTCTGGTGTGCCCCCCTGCTTTCTTCTCTAAGCCCTGCCGCTTTTATAATCAGATTGGCTACTGTCAGCATGTTTAGAAATTCCAGTGTATTTTTATCTTTCTTATTATAAAAACTTTTATCTCTCAAATAAAGGTTAATAAATACCTCTGCTTCCTTAAGCCCTTCTGCGTCTCTTAAAATACCGACTTTTTTCGTCATTATTTTTCTTAATTGAAGGGTAAGGTCACTTATTTCATATTTATTGCTACCTGTTTTACCTGCATTAATTTCCTCATTTCCGGCCCTGTCCATTATATTTTTTATGCCCTCATTTAACTTGCTTTCATCTATCTTAATCGTATTTTTAAGTTTCTTTTCTATGTCTTTATAAATTTTCCATCCATACACAAGGCCCTCTATAAGCGAATTACTTGCAAGCCTGTTTGCACCGTGCGCCCCTGTTGCTGCTGCTTCACCGCAGCTATAAAGGCCATCTATATTTGTCCTACCATCATAGTTGGTTTTAATTCCACCATTGAGATAATGCTCTGCCGGCGCAACTTTGATTAAATCTTTTTTTGGGTTCAGGTTACTTTCTTTTAATTTGGATATTATATGTGGAAATCGGATTTTAAGATAGCTTTCCTTAATGTGCCTGGCATCAAGGTATACAAAATCAGTGCCGCACTTATTCATTACCTTTATCATCTCTTTTACTACTATATCCCTTGGAGCAAGCTCTGCCTTGGGATGTTTGCCTACCATAAACCTTTTGCCATTGCAGTCTTTAAGAAGGGCACCTTCTCCTCTTACGGCTTCACTTATCAGATATAGCCCTGATTTTTTTGTTTTAAAAACAGTAGGATGAAACTGGATGAACTCGATATCCATAATTTCAGCACCTGCCCTGTAGGCCATTGCGATACCATCACCGGTTGATATGGAGGGGTTTGTCGTTAGCTCATAAATCTGTCCTATCCCACCGCTTGCAATAACGATATTAGGAGAGGGGTGGATTCCAATTTTACCTGTTTTCATGTCTACGCCAATAACCCCCACACATTTGTTCTCATAAACCAGAATATCAACTGCAAAAAATTCAGGAATAAAATTTATTTTTTTGAGGCTTTTAGAATAGGAAACCAGCTTCTTTTCAAGTTCTTCCCCGGTAGCATCTCCTCCTGCGTGAAGTACCCTGGGCATGCTGTGCCCGCCTTCGATTGTGAGCCCAATTTCACCTTTGGCTATGTCGAAATTAACACCTGCTTCTATGAGGTCTTCTATCATCCGGGGCGCTGTTTTAGCAAGTATTTTAACTGACTTACGGTCACATAATCCCTGGCCCGCGTTTATAGTGTCACGGTAATGATATTTCCAGAAATCAGGTTTTTTTATGGCAGCCGCTATTCCTCCCTGGGCATACCAGGTTGTGGAATCGGAGAGTGAACTTTTTGTAATTACTTTTACTTTGCTTTTATCTGCGAGCCTTATAGCAGTAGAAAGCCCGGCAATTCCGCTGCCAATTATAAGGCAGTCAGAATATTCGTTATTTTTTTTTGAAAATGATGGATTTATTAGATATTCTGGCAACATATTTATTTAATAGCTAGCATCCTATCCATGGCTGATCCTGCTTTACTGATTATTTCATCCGAAAGTTTTATTTCGTATTTTTCATCTTCAAGCGACCAGAACACTTTTTCTAGATTTATTAGCTTCATATCGGTACAGATGGCATTGCCTGTAACGGGATAGAAAGTTTTATTCGGATTTTCTTTTTTTAGTGTGTGTATTATCCCAATCTCTGTGCCTATTATGAAAGTCTTTTTTTTGCTTTTTTTAACATATTTCAACATTCCTGACGTAGAAGCGACTCCATCTGCGATATCTATTACATCTGGCTTGCATTCCGGATGAACCAGAACTTCGGCGTCAAGGTGTTCCTTTTTTAGTCTGATAATATCTTTTACGCTGATAATAATATGTATAGGGCAGTAGCCGTCCCACAGTATTAGCTTTCTTCCCGTTTCTTTCTGGGCATAACTGCCGAGATACCTGTCCGGTATGAAGATTATTTCCTTATTTTTAGGGATTGATCTTACCACCTTTACAGCGTTTGAAGAGGTACAGCAAATATCGCTTAGCGCTTTAACTTCGGCAGAGGAATTAACATAGCATACGACTACTGCGCCGGGGTGCTCTTCTTTTAATTTTTTAAGCTGTTCCGCATTAATCATGTCTGCCATTGGGCAACCGCTGTTTTTATCAGGGATAAGTACCTTTTTTTCCGGAGATAAGATTTTAGCTGTTTCAGCCATGAAGTGGACCCCACAGAATACTATAATTTTTTTTCTCGTTTTTGATGCTTCTGCGCTTAGTTGAAAAGAATCCCCCACAAAATCGGCAATATCCTGTACTTCCCCTATCTGGTAATTATGAGCCAGTATAATAGCGTCTTTTTCTTTCTTTAGTTTTATTATATTGTCCAAAATTTCGATATTCGAATTCAT
>CAYVWW010000175.1:0-2899 GCA_964455605.1 uncultured Actinomycetota bacterium
AGGTTGCCTATCGGGGTGGCGCATATATATAATTTACCGCTAATTTTTCTCCTCCGGCATTAAAAATCTATAGTTTAAGTTTCATGCTACATTTTCTTACATCAAACAATTATTAATATCATATAAGAACTAATATTATCTATCAAATAAATCTAATTAATATCTTGAAAAAAAATCAATATTAAGTCAGAATTTTAAATATGAAACCTGAGAATTTACCAAAATTCCCAAGAAGGATAATTGTTTCTATTATCGTCCTTATCGCAGTGTATTTCCTTGGCTCCTTCGGGTATATGCTCATAGAGGATATGACTTTCCTTGACTCAATCTATATGACCACTATAACCATAACCACAGTGGGCTTTGGGCTTGTAAAAGAGCTCTCGAATGCAGGGACAGTATTTACAATTTTGTTAATTATAATAGGCACCGGCACGGTTGCCTATATTTTAATAAACTTGACCGATTTTATATTGGGCGAGTTTTTTTTTGGAAGAATAGAAAAAAGAAGGAAGTTTAAAATGATATCAAAATTAAGAAACCATTACATAATCTGTGGCCTGGGGAGAGTGGGCACTGAAATTGCAGGTGAATTATCAAAAAACCATATTGATTTTGTAATAATTGATGAAGCTGACAGTGCCATAGAAATTGCAAAACAGAATAACTGGCTCTACATTCAGGGAGACGCATCAAATGATGAAACTCTTCTGGAAGCACAGATAAAAGAAGCAAGAGGTCTTTTTGCTGCGCTGGATACTGATGCGGAAAATGTCTATATCACGCTCTCTGCTAAATCCTTAAACTCCTCTATCTTCATAGTGGCAAGGGCTACAGTCTATGAAACAATCAGCAAACTGGAAAAGGCAGGAGCAGAAAAGGTGGTCTCCCCCCAGATCATAGGCGGAAGAAGAATGGCAGATATGGCTCTGCAACCCACAATATGCGACTTCCTGGACACTATAATGAAGACGGAAGAAAATGAGATCAAACTCGCAGAAATCGAAATTAAGGAAAACAGCAGAATAGATGGTATAAATATAAGAGAAGCCGGGGAAAAATATGGTATTGAAACACTCATTATATCGGTTATAGAAAAGGGAGAAAAGATTTCTGTTAATAAAGCAAGTGGCAATACTAACATGCAACACGGGCATAAAATAATTGCCGTGGGAACCGGAGACCAGATAAAGCATCTGAAAGAACTTGCAACAAGCTAAACAATATCCAGATAAAATAATCTTCTATGCCAATTCTCATACTATTCGCTATCACGAATAACTCCGTAATCACCGCTTAAGAAATACTGGACCCTCTCCCCTATATTTACAGACTGGTCCCCTATCCTTTCCAGGTACCTGCTCGCCATTACGATACTTGTTACAATATTTATATCCTTCTTGCTTCTATAGGAAGAATATAACTTCTTTAATATCATCTTTTGTATTGCATCAACTGTATCATCTGACTTTTCCAGCTTTAAAGCCATCTTTGCGTTCTTGTTTTTAAACGATTCGATTGCCCCGTTAAGCTCCAATTTAACAATATTGCCCATTTCAACAATCAGATTTATAATCTCCCTGTCAGAACATTTCAACCTTTTCTTTTCCATCTTTTTTACGACTTTGGCAGTATTAACAGCAAGGTCCCCTATCCTTTCCAGGGACTTTATAATCACGCAGACGGAATGGAGATATCTTAAATCTCTTGCCATCGGCTGGTGCTCCGCCTGGATAATAATGCACTTTTCCTCAATCGATATGTCCAACTCATCTATTTTTACATCCCTTTCCACAACCTTTTGCGCAAGCTCCACATTCATCTCCATAAAAGCTCTTATTGAGTCATCAAGTGCTTCCTGCACAAGGCCACCCATTAATATTACATCATTATTTATTTCTTCCATTTTTCTATGAAATATTTCTCTCATCTTATTCCTTTCTCATCAACCTGAATTTTGTTCTTATGGCAGTCCCGACAACCGCGAAAATAAGCACAAGTATTAAAAGAACAAGTGCCGTGCCCCACTGCATATCTTCAGGCGTATCTGTAAGCTGCGTAGCCAGAACATATAAGTGGTAGGGCAACGCCATTACCTGGCTAAAAATGGAATCCGGCAGATTCGGCTGCGAAAATGCGGCAACTGTGAACATAATTGGAGCAGTTTCACCTGCCGCTCTCCCTATACCTATAACGGAACCGGTTATTATGCCCGGTAAAGCCGGCGGTAACACCACCTTTACTATAGTTTGCCATTTTGTAGCTCCAAGCGCAAGAGAAGCATGGCGGTAGGAATCGGGAACTGTCTTTAGCGCTTCTTCGGTAGCTGTTATTATTACCGGCAATATGAGCAGCGCGAGAGTTAATGAACCGGCAAGAATTGACCTCCCGAATTTAAGCATTATAACAAAAAACCCCATTCCGAATAAGCCATACACAACAGAAGGGACGCCTGACATATTTATGATAGACAACCTTATTATCCTCGTAAGCCGGTTTTTTGAAGCATATTCGTTAATGTAAATTGCCGCAAGCACCCCTACTGGCAGTGAAAATAAAAAAGTTCCGATTATCAGGTAAAGCGTTCCAAGAATGGCGGGTAAAATACCCCCTTCCCTCATACCGGCACCTGGTCGCTGGGATATGAATTCCCAGTTGATTGCACCGCTGCCTTTAACTATAAGATATACCACTATCCCTATTACGAACGCCACCACTATAAGAGTCAGGAAAAGTAAAAATATATATGACGCCTTTTCCACGAATACTTTTCTTTTTTTACTTATTTCTTTTGCTTCCCACATAATTAGCTTAAGTGTCTATTCCCTCCTAAAATATTAACTGCCTCTTATCCTGTTTATAAACCTGTCAGATATGAAATTTATAATGAATGTAATTA
>CAYVWW010000176.1:0-2896 GCA_964455605.1 uncultured Actinomycetota bacterium
ACAGGGGCACTTATTTCAAGATATCCTGCTGGACTTGCCAGTGCGCTGCGGAAAATAAGCAGCAACAGCAAGATTAGCGCTGCCAGCAATGCGACTGCTCACCTGTTTATAGAGAATCCTTTTGGAGGGAAAAAGTCAGCTTTTAGCAATTTTTTCAATACTCACCCTCCTACGGAAGAAAGAATAAAAAGACTTGAAAATATGTCTTTAGGTGTGGGAATATAATAAATGGAGGTGTTCTAAAAATATGGAAAAAGGTACTTTAAAGGTAAAGACAGGTCTCGCTGAGATGCTGAAAGGTGGAGTAATAATGGATGTGACTTCACCTGAACAGGCAAAAATTGCCCAGGATGCTGGCGCTGTATCGGTTATGGCGCTGGAAAGGATCCCTGCGGATATCAGGGCAGCAGGCGGTGTTGCAAGAATGACAGACCCGGAAATTATCTTAAAGATTATGGATACGGTATCAATCCCTGTAATGGCTAAAGTGAGAATTGGCCACTTTGCGGAAGCGCAGATACTGGAATCCATAGGTGTTGATTACATAGATGAGAGCGAGGTCCTTACTCCGGCTGATGAAAGGAATCATATAAATAAGTGGAATTTCAAGGTTCCGTTTGTTTGCGGCGCTACAAATCTTGGAGAAGCCTTAAGAAGGATAGGGGAAGGTGCCGCTATGGTGAGAACGAAGGGAGAAGCAGGCACCGGTGATGTTATTCAAGCAGTCAAACACATGAGGAGTATAAAGGACGAGATAGCAAGGATTGCTTCATTGCCAGTGGAAGAGCTTATGACTGCAGCAAAGGAACTTGGAGCGCCATATGACCTTGTGGTATACGTGCATGAGAATAAAAGCCTGCCAGTTGTAAATTTCTCCGCGGGCGGTATTGCGACTCCGGCAGATGCTGCGATGATAATGCAGCTTGGAGCCGATGGTGTTTTTGTGGGTTCAGGAATATTTAAGTCGGAAAATCCGTCAAAGGTTGCTGCGGCTATCGTTGAAGCAACCACGCATTATAATGACCCTGAAGTTCTGGCACGAGTTTCAAAGGGGCTTGGAGCCACCATGAAAGGTACTACGGTATCCTCACTTTCAAAAGAAGAGATAATTTCAAATAGAGGGTGGTAAAAAAGTAGTGAGTATAAATGTCGGTGTCCTCTCCTTGCAGGGAGATTTCAGGGAACATATAGCTAAAATAAAGGAATGCGGCGCGAATGCCATAGAGATAAGATTACCGGGTCAGTTAAAGGATATAGATGGGCTTATTATACCGGGGGGTGAAAGCACAACGATAAAAAAGCTTCTGGTTAAATATGAATTCAAGGAAGCCCTTGACGAATTTTATAAGGAAGGGAAGCCAATATTTGGAACCTGCGCCGGTCTGGTTCTTATTTCGGGTAATATCGAAGGTGAAGGCAAGGGTTTGGGATATATAAATATCGATGTCAGAAGAAACGCCTACGGGAGGCAGGTAGATAGTTTCGAGGAGATGGTCAGTTTAGATTTTGGAGAGGCTGATGAAGATAGGAAATTCAGGGCTGTTTTTATAAGGGCTCCGAAAATAATTAGGACAGGCAGTGATGTAAGGGTGATCGCCAGTCTTAATGGGGAACCGGTACTGGTAAAATGCGGGAATATTATGGCTGGAGCTTTTCATCCTGAATTGACAGGGGACTTAAGGGTCCATGAGTTTTTTGTAAATATGATTAAGAGTTTTAAAGGAGTAAATTAATATGTCAGGTCATTCAAAGTGGCATTCGATCAAACATAAAAAAGCGAAAGAAGATGCAAAACGAGGTGATATGTTTGGTAAGTTAAGCAGGAATATAATAGTAGCTGTAAGGGAAGGCGGGGGCAGTGACCCGAAGGATAATATAGCTCTTGCGAATGCTATTTCTAAAGCAAAAGATTACAACATGCCACAGAGTAATATAGAAAGGGCTATAAAAAGAGGAACAGGTGAGATAGAAGGAGAAAATTACGAAAGCATAACATACGAAGGATACGGACCCGGTGGCATTGCATTAATAATTGAAGTAATGACGGAGAACCGGAACAGGACCGCCTCGGATATAAGGAACATACTCGGGAGGTATAATGGGACTCTTGGCGAGAGCGGGAGCGTAAGCTGGCAGTTTGAAAGAAAAGGAGTGCTAATAATTGAAAAAAGTGATGTTAAGGACGAAGAAGAATTTATGTTGAGTGTAATTGATATGGGTGCAGAGGACATAGATGAAGATAGCGGAATTTACGAGATAAAGACTTCCCCGGTGGATTTTAATAAGGTTAAAAATGCTCTGGCTGAAAATAACATAATAGTAAAATCAGGGGAGCTCGTATTTGTTCCTAAAGCAACCATAAAGCTGTCAAAAGAAGAAAGCTCAAAAGCTATGAAGCTTATTAATGCTCTGGATGACCACGATGACGTCCAGAATGTGAATACAAACCTTGAGATATCCGATGAAATGCTGGATGAAATATAGTGATTAAAAGAAAATGAATGATAGGATAAGGATACTTGGGATAGATCCCGGTCTGGAAACTACAGGGATAAGCATACTTGATGCAGAAAAAGGAAAGTATGGCCCTGTTTACTCCGGTTGTATAGTGACTGAAAGTAAAACGGAAATTTCCTGCAGGTTAAAAAAGATTTTTACGGAAGTTAATGAGTTGATAAGAAAGTATCATCCCGACTGCCTGGTTATTGAAAAACTTTTTTTCAATGTCAATACGAAAACGGCCCTGGATGTGGGTCAGGCAAGAGGGGTTTCCGTTCTTGCAGGGAGTGTTAATAACGTAAAGGTTTATGAGTATACGCCACTTGAAGTAAAGCAGGCAGTTGTTGGCTATGGAAGGGCGACTAAGAAGCAGGTAAAATATATGCTAAAAACTATT
>CAYVWW010000177.1:0-2894 GCA_964455605.1 uncultured Actinomycetota bacterium
CCTGGCAGAATCTTACGGCAGGTTTCGTGTCTGCTTACGTGTCAGGGCTATTTTCGGTAAAGTTCGTTGTTTTCCTGTCAAAGAAAAGAAATTTAAATATGTTTGCGGTATACTGTATCTGTCTGGCTTTAGCCGTGTTTATTTTTTATGCTATAAATAAAATTATGTAAAGAGAGGTGTATTTTAAAAAATGAAAGGTGTTATACTTGCAGGTGGATTGGGGACTCGTCTTATGCCCTGTACCAAAGTTACAAATAAGCATCTGTTGCCAGTTTATGATAAACCAATGATTTACTACCCACTTAAAACCCTGGTTAGTGCAGGCCTGGAAGATATAATGATAGTTACCGGAGGCAATTACGCCGGTGATTTTTTAAGACTTCTTGGCAATGGTCAGGAATTCGGTCTTAAAGATATCAGTTATACTTACCAGGAAGGTGAGGGCGGTATTGCAGATGCTCTTAAGCTTGCCAGTAATTTTGTTGGTGACGACAGGATGATAGTTATGCTCGGAGACAACATAATTGAAGATGATATTTCAGATGCAATAATGGAATTTGAAAAACAGGAAAAAGGTGCAAGGATTTTTCTGAAAGAAGTAAGTGACCCGGAAAGGTTCGGTGTTGCCGAGATAAACGAAGGTAACGTAATAAATATTGAGGAAAAACCCGCGAAACCAAAAAGCAATTATGCTGTTGCCGGGCTTTATATGTATGATAGCGATGTCTTCGAAATAATTAAAAAACTCAGACCCTCGGGTAGGGGAGAGCTGGAAATAACCGATGTTAATAATGAGTATATCAAAAAAGGCGTAATGACCTACTCGATCCTTAAAGGATGGTGGAGTGATGCAGGGACTTCATTTGAGGCTCTGTTTAAAGCAAGTCATCTTGCGAGGGAATCAATAAAGAAAAATAATAAATTATCTTCTGAATGATTAAAATTCATTTGATAGTTATTTAACCCGGGGAGGATCGATTTTTACTATTTCTGTTGAATTGCAGTAAAAACACCTCAATATATTTTGTGAGCTTTTCCAGCTATTATCAGATACTGTAAAAGCCCATGTAAGTGAGTCGGCTGAATTTTTACTATCGGCATTCTGGTATATATAAGCATTCCCTTCTTCTTTTACTGTGCCTATGAACTTATAGGTGTTACCGCACTTCAAGCATTTATACATTTTTACCTCCTGTGTAAAATAAGTTACTTTTAAGTTATTATAGGTTATTATAGTATATTATTAGATAATGGCAATACAATATTAATACAAATTGGATAATTTTTCAGTTTTTGATTAAAGATATGTTAAAAAATTTTTAGTTACCGCTAAATAGTCCTGAATTCATTTGACTAAAAAAAATACCTCTGATAATATTTTCTAAGAATTAACAGGGGAGGTATTAAATCATGCAGATGAAGATTGAAAAACAGCACGTTAGGGTAAAAATTAAGACTGAATCAAGCATAGTTAATGGTACGGTACATACTTTATTAAATGGAAGATTAAGTGATTATATAACCTCACAAAAAGATAAATTCATACCGGTATCCGATGCGGAAGTTATTTATTTGGACGGTGCCGGTAAAGTCATAGATAGCCAGAAGGCGCGAAGAGAAGTCGTTTTCATAAACGTTGAAAAAATTGAGATGATAGAATATCTGTGATTTCAAAATCTAATAAAGATTCTTTTAAAAAAAACATGAAGTTTACTAGTAGAAAGGATAGTAATGTCTGAAGTTGTACATCAATTTACTGACTTGAATTTTGAAAGTGAAGTAATTAATTCAGAGAAACCGGTTCTTGTGGATTTCTGGGCTGTATGGTGCGGTCCCTGCAGGTTGATAGAGCCAGCGATTGAGAAGATCGCTATGGAAAAAGGTGATAAGCTGAAAATTGGAAGGCTTAATGTGGATGAAAGCAGAGGTATAGCTATGAGATATGGTATCAGTAATATTCCCACCCTGCTACTATTTAAAAACGGGGGCATAGTAAAGGTTCTTGTAGGCGCCATGCCTGAAGATAGAATATTAAGCGAGATTTCTCAATTTTTATAAGTTAATGGGGAACATTTTTATTGGAACTTCCGGATATAGCTATGATGATTGGAATATTACTTTCTATCCGGCGGAGCTTGATAAAAAAGAACAGCTAAAATATTACAGTACTGTTTTTGATACGGTTGAAATTAATTTTACTTATTATACTCTGCCATATCCGCATATATTCAAAAGAATGACTGAAAAAGTGGGGAGTAATTTTATTTTTTCAGTAAAAGCGCACAGTGGCGTCACGCATTCAAGGGACTTAAAAGCTGAAGATGCAAGACAATTCGTAGCATCCCTGCAGCCATTTGTCGATAATAAGAATATGGGGACCGTACTTTGCCAGTTCCCATGGTCTTTCAAATTCAGCGCGGAGAATTGCGATTACCTGAAAAGGATAAGGGAGGATTTCAGGGACCAGGAACTCTGTGCCGAGTTCCGGAATAATAGCTGGTTAAGGGATAAAACTTTTGAATGTTTAAAGGAACTGAAAATAGGGTTTTGTAATGTTGACGAACCCGACCTCAAAGGGTTGCTACCTCCCACAAGCATTAATACAAGCGACATGGGTTATGTGAGATTCCATGGGAGAAATAAACTTAACTGGTGGAAACCGGAGTTTTCTTACCAGAGATACGATTACCTGTATAACAGGGAGGAGTTAGCGGAATGGGTTCCGAGAATAAAAAAGATATCGGAAAATTCAAAAAGGACTCTGGTGTATTTTAATAACCATTACAAGGCGCAGGCTGTGAGATCCGCAAAAATCCTTCAGGAACTTATGGGTAGCAGCGATATTTCTACTTCACAAAATTAATCTAATTATATAAAATCTATTAAACAGTTTT
>CAYVWW010000178.1:0-1103 GCA_964455605.1 uncultured Actinomycetota bacterium
GAAAACCCTGCGTTAAAGCATGACCTTTACCCTGGTTTTCCTGATACACCAAGGAGGCCACCTGCAATTGATTAAGAATGACAGACGTATTATCAGTTGAACCATCATCTATAACAATTATATCAAGATGGTATTTCAGGCAACCTTTAATGACAGCTTTAACATGCTCTTCTTCATTGTAAGCTGCGATAAGAATCGCGATTTTATTTTTATTGTTATCTTCTTTTAAAATCATTTTTATTCTTAATATTAACCTTTAAAAAAGTTAGACTATCCTATTCGTGATGATAAATTCTCGTTTCCGTAATAAGCATATCTGCTTTTACATCATGTTCCATTGCAGGTATTTTTTTGACTAGCTGTATATCAAAACAGAGTGCTATTTTTTTTGTGTTTTTAGAAAGACTCTCAAGAATTTTATCATAATATCCACCACCATATCCCAGCCGGTTAAGATTTTTATCAAAACTTACTCCTGGAATGACAACAAGGTCAGCGTCATGAATTTTTGCTGGTTTGCAGAGCCTGGCAACCGGTTCCATTATACCGTAAGAGCCCTTTTCAAGTTGCCTGGAAGGCTCTTCTACGAAAAAGAGTTTTAACTTATCATTATGGACCCTGGGAAGAATTATATTCTTTTTATCATTTAAAGCTTTGCTGATAATTAATTTAGTGTCAACTTCTCCTTTTATGGGATAGTAGATAAGGATATTTTTAGAATTGGCATAACAGTCAGTTTTAAGAAACTTTTCCGCTATTATAATACTACTTTTTTCCCTGTAATCCGGGGGGAGATTCTTTCTTTTGACATCAACTATTTTTCTGATATTTTCTTTAGTTGCCCTATTTATCTCTGAGCTCTTTTCATTCCTCATAGAAGGTTATACCTAATCCTCCTGGCCCAAGATGGGTTCCTACAATTGCTCCGATATCAACTCTTATGATTTCTTTAGGGTTAAAAGTATCTTTTATTCTTTCATACATATCAACCGCGGCCTGTTTAGCGTCTGAATCTCCTATGGACACTATAAGATTTTCGGGTTTATCAATTATTGATTTCATGGAATTGATTAATTCGGTTTTTGCCTGATTCCACCTTCGCG
>CAYVWW010000178.1:1113-2764 GCA_964455605.1 uncultured Actinomycetota bacterium
TGGATTGATCTCAAGAAGTGAAGCAATAAGGCCCTTTGCTTTTCCTATCCTCCCGCCTTTTTTAAGGTATTCAAGAGTACTTGGAACGAATAAAACTTTTATTTTTGGCCTAAAATCGTTTATACCTTTTAAAATTTCTTCTTTTGTTTTACCTTCCTGTACCAGATTTGCTGCTTTAATAGCCATGAAGCCAAGCGGGAAATGGACTAACAGAGAGTCGACTATTTCTATATCTTTTCCTGGCAGCTGTTTTTTAGCAAGCTCTGCAGAGTTAATAGTGCCCGACATTTTTTTTGAAATATGTATAGAAATAATACTGTCGTTTTCTTGAAGAAGTCTGGTATATACTTCTATAAAATCGTTAGGAGTTGGCTGGGTTGTCGTAGGAAGTTTCTCCGATGTCCTGATTCTTTCATAAAACTTTTCTATGGTTATTTCTTTTCCATCATCCAGATAACTGTCGTCTCCGAATGAAACCCTCAGAGGAACTACTGTCATATTGAGCTGTTCTGCGATTCCTTTAGGGATATCGGAAGTACTATCAGTGACTATAGCCACTTTACTCATTTTGCCTCCTTATTTTTTTTACTTATTATTATAATTTATGCTTTTTTTAAAATATTTTCAATTAATTCAGCAAATATTTTACCTAGTAGTGTTTCCTTTTCGGGGCCTTTTTTATGGCTGAACTTTGTATTTTCCCGATTAACATGGGATAGTAAGTTTCTTATGGGGGATATTCCAAACCCAAAGTCAATCTTTTCAGGTATGCGCGATTTGAAGTATTTTGCTGTTACAAGAATTTTTTCTTTTTCGATAAAATACGGAGTTTTTATCTCTCAAAGAATATTACAGGTAAAAAATTGTTTTTTAAATTTTAACATACTTTATTTAAAAATAATTATTATTTTGGTTTTTTCTGTTATAATCTTTTTACTGTTTTTCTATATTATTTATTTTAATTTGTGATTTTTTTGGTAATTTTGGAGATAATAGATGAGGTTTAAAGAGCTTCCGTTTTTAAAAGCTTTTAGATTTTTTTCAGTAGTATCAATGATTTTATTGATTGTATTAATGCTGGCTAATCTTGGCTCATGTAACTCAAAGGAAAGAATTATAAAAATAGGATGCCAGGGGGTATTTACAGGTGAATATAAATCATTTGGCGATGAGCAACTTATAAGTACCGAGCTAGCAGCCGCTAAGCTTTCACCTGTAAAGGTAGGCGGATTCGACTATGATATTGAAGTGGTTGCCAAGGATGATGAAGGAAATCCTGAAAAGGCCTTTCTGGTTGCACAGGAAATGGTTGATGAAGACGTTGCTGCTGTTATAGGTTCTACATTTGATGGTACCACAGAAGCATCTCTAACGGTTTATGAAGAATACGGCATTCCATTAGTCTCTCCTTTTGCCCAGAAAACTGATTTTGCAATTAAGGGAGACCGGTTTTTCAGGATGATAATGAATAACGAGCAAAAGGTGCTAAATATTGCTAATTTTATCAGGGATGAAATCAAGCCAAAGAAAATTTTACTGATTAATGACCGGGAGGAATATTCCATACAGTTTGTAGATTATTTATGGGAAGTATTATCTGATTATGGAATAGAGCTTGTAGGAGCAGAGCCGATGTCCATAGATATAGAGA
>CAYVWW010000179.1:0-2751 GCA_964455605.1 uncultured Actinomycetota bacterium
GTAACTAAAGTTAAATTTTTGTGCCAACAAATTTACATTGGAAGCCCAAACTTTGGTTGTGGCATAAATGCCCATTTTAAATGGGACTTATAAAGCAGCCAGGAGGGCATCCCCTTGTAGAGCGCAGGGCGCAAAAAACTTCCTTGGCTACGAATAAATGGAGTATCCGTTTTATTATAAATATCAATCGATTTTAATTCTTTTGTTTAAATTTTATGGATTTAAGAAAAAGTTTTCTTGATTATTTTGAGAAGAAAAAGCATATGGCAATGCCATCGTCAGATCTGATACCGCATAACGATCCAAGCGTGCTTTTAACGACAGCTGGAATGCAGCAATTCAAACCGTATTTCCTTGGCGTAAAAAAACCCCCGAGCAAAAGAATAACCACTGTCCAGAAGTGTTTCAGGACAAGCGATATTGATGAGGTAGGGTATACGGACAGGCACCTTACATTTTTTGAAATGCTGGGTAATTTTTCATTTGGTGATTATTTTAAAAAGGAAGCTATAGAATACTCACTTGACTACCTGGTTAACACCATGGGAATCCCGATGGATAAGCTGGTTGTCGCAGTATTCAAAGGAGATGGCGATATACCGGCGGACATGGAATCTGTAGAATACTGGAAGGAAAATGGTATAAGCGATGACAGGATATACAGGTTTGGGAAGGAAGACAATTTCTGGGGACCGGCAGGTGAAACAGGACCCTGCGGACCCTGTTCAGAAATATATTATGATTTTGGGTTAGAATTCGGATATGGAAAGAAAGAATGCAACCCCAACTGTGATTGCAGCAGGTTCCTGGAGGTGTGGAATCTTGTGTTTACCCAGTATAATTTTGATGGTAAAAAATTTGTAGAACTTCCGCAAAAAAATATAGATACCGGGATGGGCCTGGAAAGATTGATGGCAGTAGTTGGGGGGAATCCTTCCGTTTTTAAGACGGAATTATTCAAGAGCATAGTAAGGAGAATAGTAGAATTATCCGGAAGAAAGAATGGCTCTGGAAAAAGCGGGGAAGCATACGACAGGAGCGTCAAGGTAATTGCAGACCACTCGAGAGCTATTTATTTTCTTATTTCTGACGGGGTTGTTCCTTCTAATGAAGGCAGGGGGTATATTTTAAGAAGAATAATAAGAAGGGCAATAAGATACGGGAAATTAATAGGGATAAAGGATAACTTTTTAAACAGTGTCGGAGAGGTTGTTATAGACCAGTATTCAAAGTGGTATCCTTCGCTAATGGATAAGAAGGATTTTTCATTTAAACTTGTAAGCGATGAGGAAAAAAGGTTTACCAGAACATTAGATGAAGGAAGCAGGGTTTTAATACAAAAAGTAAAGGAAGTTAAGGAAGCTAATAAGGATTATATAAACCCGGGAGATGCGTTCAGATTATACGATACGTTTGGATTCCCTGTTGAGCTTACAAGAGAGATATTGAGTGAAAATAATATAAAAATCAATATAGATAAATTTAATGATTATTACAGGGAACATACTGAGAAGTCTAAAAAGAAAGAAAAATCGAAGGAAAAATTGAATAAAGATATGGATACATACAGGAAGATAAGAAAAAAAGTAGAGGTGGAGTTTCTGGGTTACAATAATTACCGTGCAGAAACATCGGTAGAAAGTATATTAAAGATTGATAAAAATGGTAATAAAAAACTGGTTTCAAAGCTTTCGGAAGGTGAGAAGGGAGAAATAATTTTAAGGGAAACGCCATTTTACGGAGAAAAAGGTGGCGAGGCAGGCGATAAAGGGGTAATAAAGAAAAAAGGGAGCATTTTTTCTGTTGGTGATTGCGTCATACCTTTTGAGGGAATATATACTCATACTGGTTTTGTGGAAAAGGGTGAGTTGAAAGTTGGCGATAAAGTAGATGCGGAAGTTAACATGACTTATCGCAGGAATATAAGTAAAAACCATACTGCCACCCATATACTGCACTGGGTCCTGAGAAGCATGTTCGGAAATGAAATAAAACAGGCAGGCTCATTCGTGGCTGATGATAGGTTCAGATTCGATTATTCAATTTACGATGCTCCATCTAATGAAGGCATGAGGAAAGTAGAAAGAATTGTAAATGAGAAAATACTAAATGACGATCCGGTTAGGTGTTTCGAAACAACAAGGGAATTTGCCGAAGAAATAGGGGCGATGGCACTGTTCGAAGAAAAATACGGGAAGTTTGTAAGGGTAGTTGAGATAGATAATTACAGCCGGGAGCTCTGTGGCGGAATACATGTAAGGAGGACGGGAGAAATCGGCCTTTTTAAGATTATTTCAGATTCAAGTATAGGCGCTAATTTAAGGAGGATTGAGGCCGTGACAGGCATGTATGCTTACAGGTTTACGGAAGAAAAAGTTGAAATGCTTAAGAATATATCCGAAAGCCTTGAAGTGGAGGATAACAAATTGATGGATACGATTGACAGGCTAAAGGATAATGTGAAGAAAAATGAAGAAAAACTGGCATTACTTCAAGTAGAAAGCGCAAAAAACGAGATAATAAAAGAATCCGGTTACGGTGCTTCGGAATCAGGATTTAAAATAATTGATTATGATTTTTCTGAATCAAATAAACTGAAAGATATGAAGATAGATGACATTGGAAGAGTTGCGGACGAAATAAAGAGTTATTTCAGTGACAAAGATACTATTATGGTTTTTGGAAATAAGATAGGCGGGAAAACGGTTGTATTAATCAGCTCAACACCGGATATGGTAAAAAAAGGCATTG
>CAYVWW010000180.1:0-2736 GCA_964455605.1 uncultured Actinomycetota bacterium
ACGAAAGAGCACTAGATCGAATTACCATGATAGCACAGCAACTTGCCGAGACTATCAGCCGTAACCTGGTGGTTCCAATTACCGATGCGATTGCCTCTTTGGAGATACCAAATAAGGTAGCCCGGGCGGGAAAATATTTGGCTTTTAATGCTGAGGGTGGGGCGATAGGGGCGGCGGGAAATCTTGGCTGTTCTCCGGTAACGGAGTTTATGGAAACCCTGCTGGACGATGAGGATGCGGCAGAGGCACGGGGTACGCTGGATGTTTACAGTGAGGCTGAGGCGGATGCTGCAATATTGGTTGAGTTAGGCCTTTTAGCCGGTGCGGGAAGAACGGTTGAGACAGTAAAAAGCAATGCCAATGCTTTAAAGGGGGCTATGTCCGTAGTTCTTACTAACTATATCGGAGTTGGATTACCCGCAATAGCCGCCGACAGTGTGTGTGAGATAAACGGACTTTTATATACAAATCCCGCCGAAGTAGCAATAACTGGAGCAACAGTCAATACCACCTGGTATGATATTCTTCTCACCCCATCAGGAACGACCTTTACGGCTTCTTTTATTGCAAGGGGTACGGGTGTTTGGAGTGATAGCAAGCAGGGTCTTTACTCTGGAAATAATAGAGTAGTGGCTTGTGCTTATCGTAATACTTCAGATGCAGACTGGATTAATAAAAATATTCTAAAAATTGTTAATCGAATTGCTAGAATAAGAATAAGAATAGGTACTTGGGATATGGATGCCACTATGACTGTAACAATTGAAGCAGGACTGTCGATTTTTAATATTCGATTAGTAGAGGCAATGATAAGGCAGGACGGTGGTGACGTAGCACAGTTTACGTTAGAAGGTGGGGGTTCGGGTGCGATTAATGGATATATTGGGCTCGTTAATAGTACGAAAATTGAATTAAACAGACCTCCGGGTAGTTATTTTGATGGTGCGAATTTCGATACTATGGGTGATGATGGGAATAGAGGATGGATAAGTATTGATTATGAAGTGTAAATGGAGAATTTAATATGAAATGTAAAATAATGTTTATTTTAATATTTGCTCTTTTGCTTACGGCACAACAGTGTGATATTCCTACGGCGAGCGTAACACTACGGCCCGTTTGGGGGTGGGATTGTGAGGAAACATACAATATAGGGGATTGTTGCTGGCTTGGTACTTACCCAAACGGTGAATATAGAAATTGGGAAAGCTTGCAGAACAATAACATAGGCCATCGGCCATGGGATGGTCAGAATGTAGTATCGCCAACCTGGTGGGCACCACAATAATGCAAACTAACGGTTCAATCTTTAAATGGCAGGTAACATAATGGCTGGAGTACAAGAAGATATAAAAGAAGTAGACGATAGGATTGATGGTATTTTTGTTAAACTGGAAGAGTGGAGCGATATACAGGATCAAAAACGGGCTGCTTATGAAAATCATATCACAGAAAAGATAGAAAGTATCCAGGGTGCCATCAACCAAAAGGTAGAAATGGATGCAGTTATTCTCTCAAAATATCGTGATATAAAACTTCAAGTGGATAAAATGGAAGTCTCTAAAGAAGCCGATGGCAAGACATTGGCCGTGGTGGCTGTGCAGGTCGGTCAAATGCTAGAAAAGCTAAGTAAGTATGACATCGGCAAGATGTCTACCGATATTGACGCTGCCCATACCCGTATCAGCAAGGTTGAAACTAATCATGAACCCCGTATAAGGAATCTTGAAACCCGTGGTGGCAAATGGGCTGCAAAAATACTATATGCTTTGGGCTTAACCGGGGCCGGTAGTATTTTGGGCTGGTTCCTCAGTTTGAAGAACAGGGGTTAATCATGTGGTTAGTGCCTGGTTGCTCAGTATTTTTCGCAATCTAAAAGAACAAAATAAATACATGAAATCCATTCTTTGGGCATATTCACAAGGCAAGGTGTCGGGAACGGAAGAAGCACAGCGAGCTTTAAAGATAATCGAAACCTGGGAGGGGAACGATGTCGGTATTAAATCCTAATAACAAAATGCCCCCCTATGCCTGTGATGGTGGTACTGTCAACTTTGATTTTACCTTCCCTATTCTGGCCCCTGAAGACCTGCAGGTGTGGCTGATCCAGGTTGGCACAGCGACCCTTCTAACCCTCACCACTCATTACTCTGTTGCTGCCACCAATAATGACTATGCAAACGGCGGCACAGTAACTACGGTAGCCACCTATGGTGCTGGTTACTCCATTATTATAGTGAGGGTGTTGGCCGCCACCCAACCCGTTGATTACCAGGCGCACGACGATTTTCCTGCCGAAACCCATGAGCGGGCGCTAGATCGGCTTACCATGCTTGTCCAGCAGCTTATAGAGAACGTTGCCCGCTGTGTGTCGGTGCCTGTTACCGACGATGCTGTTTCTTTAGAGGTACCGGGTGTGGCTGATAGGGCAAGTGGGTTTGCGGCTTTCAATGCTGAGGGTGAGGCAATAGCTGCGAGCGGTGTTCCCAATGTCCCGGCCACAGCATTTACTAGAACCCTACTGGATGATGAGGATGCGGCCGAGGCCAGGGCTACCCTGGATGTGGTAGGGGGGGACGATTTAGATGATCTGGCTGGTGTGGGTCGTACCGATGAGACAGTAAAACAAAATGCTGACGATGTGGCGACCAATGTTGGGGATATTGCAACAAACGCTGGGGATATATCTGACAATGCGGATGCGATTGATGATTTAGCGGGCGCTGGCAGAACGGA
>CAYVWW010000181.1:0-2723 GCA_964455605.1 uncultured Actinomycetota bacterium
AGATAATGGCGCCGCCCGTGGCGTCTCCGGTCACAATAACGAACCTGCCATCTCCGACATACCCTAAATCAGGATAGTTGAATGACGTGTCTTTCGACAGCGTATCCGCCCCGAAAAATGATTCTATGGTAGTGCCATCACTCGGTGTGACGCCGAGAGTGTAGGTATATAAATTGTTATTATTTCCATAATGAGTATCGAGAAATAGCGAGTCAGAATTTTGAACATAGACCATACTGCCAAATCCGCTTAATGTATTGTATGACCAATAATCTAACTTAGATTGAGTAAATGCCTGACTGGTTGTATCTCCTGTAAAAGTTACCAGCCATTGATATGTTGTGGGTGTGGCTTTTGCAGTTAAGGCCCAATACTCTGTACCTGGTATATGAGCAACTGAAGGGGTCTCTCCGTTTATAACGTTGTATTCATAAGTTAGATAAGTCTCAGAAAGAGTATCTCCTGTAATGTAGGTCTTTAATATATATCCATCATCTCCCAATCCTGTAAATGCTGCAACAACAGACATCCGGTCACCGTAATGATCCTTGTGGATACAAGCGTCTATCGTTGTTGTATATCCAGGTGTAGATGTTGTGAATACATCCTGATTAATTCGAATTGTATCCCAATTCGCAACGAAAGTATAATATTATATATATCCAATATCATTCGCCACAGCTGACATAAAAACAAATAGTGAATCATTGGCATTTAATATGGCTATCTCTTTACTTCCCGCGTTATCTGCAGAAAGAGGAGCAGTAAGATAAAAACTATCCTGTTTGGTTTTTGAAAATATACCCGCTGTCGATATTTCTGTAGTAAAAAAGAATGGTGTCCATAGGCCCTCATCTACACCATCCAAATCCTGACCATTTTCCATCACCTCTACCAGAAATTGTGTATAATTGGATGTGTCTAATAAAGTGACAAAGGATTGATTAAAGCCTAAAGGATAATCATCAGCTATCCTCCAGCTGTCAATTACTTCCCCAACTGTATCCGTTTCTGAGACTATTCTTGTTTCAAGCCATCTACCTCTATCCCCCCCACCGCCAGTAGCGACAGTATACCCAATAATGAGCAATCGTGTATTAGGTATTGGATATACGATCGGATAATTGTATTCTGAGGTAATTTCCACGCTATCAAGATATGCAAGTGCCCCAGAACTCGGCGACCAGGTGTCAGGTTCGCTTTCTGATCCGAAATCAGTATCCACACCGCTCCATACGGAAGGGACGGATCCATTGATTTTAGAGGGATTATACCCTGATATTTTAAGCTGCCCCATTGAGGCCACTGCAATGGCACATATAATAAAGAGAGTTAATCGTTTCATGTTATTTCTCCGACCAGTTGCCTGCGGGTTCAAACCATATTTCTGTCGCGCTCAAAGCACGACCCACATATTGCATCACATGATTTGTATCGGGGGATGTTGTTATCGTACCAGCTGTACGTGACGCCCAGGCCTTGTGACCCTTGTCTAAACCTGCCCATCCTGGAACATAGCCCTTTAAAATTATATCCGTTCCGCCATCTGCGACACCCGCATCCTCTGCAATGACGATACTCCAATTCGGATGACGGCTTGAATCTGCGTCAAATTTGAACAGCCGATCGGTGGCATCATCCCCGTCTATAAACGCAAGGAATGGCCCAGGTGCTGAAAATGTTTCTCCGAGTGTCCAGGTCATGCGGGTCTGTTTTTTATAATAGCTTTGTTTTATCCCGCTGCCTGAATTGACTTGATCATACGTAATCCAATCCCCGCCGCGTCTGGTTTCGTGCTTCCAGTAACCTGCTTCCGAGCCATCTGTCACAATGCCCTGAAACCAAATCCATCGATGCATGGCCTGGGTATTCCCACCGTCATCCTTACCATCAATACACAATACCGCCAATGTGTCCCCTGAAGCCGGTGAGCTTGATTCTTTCCCCAATCTAAGATACATTGGTGCCTTTGATGCGCTGGTATTATAGATCGTCCACACAGGGCCGTGATCACCATTCGGCACATGCCCTTTGAAAGTGGCACTATGCAATAATGTTTTAATTATTAATTTGCCATATGGATCATGGACTTCCAGATATCCTGCGCTGTCTCCTGATTCATTTTTGAGAGACATCCTGCCCCACAGATCGAGGGTTTTGAACATGTTTAATATGTCCCCATTTCTTGATCTAATAATCGCGGTGGTATCCGGCCCAGCCCCATAATATTCAAAAACTATATCTTGCCCGTAAAATATTGACTTGGATGGTAACAATAAAGCATAGTTGTATGGAGCTCCGGCAGTGATTGTGAGCCCCTTAATCCCATAAAGCGAATCAGCCAAAACAAGCTGATCGCCATCCGCTTCTAAAAATGTGCTCTCCAAACTCGATGCGATGATTTCGATCAGATCTTCATAGTGGATTTTACGTGTGAGCAATGTGCCGCCATTGCCGTAATCCACCACAAACATGAGGCTGTCGCTCGGCAGAACGTACACGCGTACTTTACTTGCGATTGTGCTTGCTGCCAGATTCACACTCAGCAGCATGATACAGATTGATAATAGGCGTTTCATGACTCCTCCTTAAGTTTCTTCAATCGGGTTGCCGTCTTGATCGTCTATGGTTGTCCCGTCCTGATCTTCGAGATACCCGAGATAAATACCCGGCGTTTTGCGAATAAATTTTGCTTGTTTTCTCTCGACATGAGCTGTTAAAAG
>CAYVWW010000182.1:0-2701 GCA_964455605.1 uncultured Actinomycetota bacterium
AGGAAAATAGAGGATTTATTGATGAAATCATAAATTATTATGATAATGTGTCTTCTGGTGAACAGGGTCATTTGATAGAATCACTGGAGTATATTTCGCAGGATAATCCCGAATTCGTTGTGCCTTATTCTGATTTTATAATTAAGCATCTGGAAGATGAAGCGCCAAGAGTTAAGTGGGAATGCGCCCGGGTAGTTGGTAATCTGGCAGAGAAGTTCCCGGAAAGTTCTGAAAAAGCGATAAATGGGCTTTTAAAAAACGCTAATAATAAAGGAACAGTGGTTCGCTGGAGTGTTGCTTTTGCTTTAAGTGAAATTGTAAAGAGCAGCAAGAAGATGGCAAAAAAGTTACTTCCTATAATAAAGGAACTTTCGGAGAAAGAAACAAACAGTGGTGTTAAAAACGTTTACCTTAAAGTACTTAAAACTAATTAAATAATCATTTATTATTGATGGTTCGCTTATTTAATTTTAAAAAAATTGGATGTTTTTTATTTTATAATGAAAATGGAGGTTAAGTAATATGAAAACTAAAATAATAGAAAATGTTTTACTAATTGTCATAAGTATCACATTTGTAATAAATATAGTTTTTATGAATTTGTTTCCGGTATATAGCAACGCATTACTTATTGTCGGATATATTATATTAGCTGCGGGGGCAGTTCTTGTTATTTTATCGATATTTACCATCTTAAAGAAAATGAATAAGGAAGTAGTAAGTAACGGTGTTTATGGCATAGTCCGCCACCCGATGTATGTTGGGGGAATAGTGATGTTTTTTTCTCACTTTTTCCTTGGCCAGAACTGGGTAGTTGCGGTTTCAACTGTTATAGGGATTGCAGGATGTTTTTTTATAATTGATATTGAAGATAAAAAAATAAGGAAAGAATTTGGCAATAACTATATAAAATACAGTAAATCTGTTCCTAAAATGAATGTTCTGGCAGGAATTTTACGAAGGATAAAAGATAGGGGATAAGCGGTAAATGAAAGGAATGTATCTATTAAATCAAATATTAAACAAAAAAAAATAAAGCAAGATTATTATAATGTGCAGATTTATAATTTTATGCTTCTACTTCTATGTCAGTTTCACTTAATAAAACTTCTATGAACTCTTTTGCAAGTGTCGGGTCAAATTGGGAACCGGATTCTTTTCTTATTTCTTTTATAGCTTCTTCTATGGACATAGCTTTTCTATAAGGCCTGTCGTTTGTCATTGCGTCAAATGCATCTGCAATGGATACGATTCTTGAGAATACGGGTATTTTTCTACCTTTCAATCCTTCCGGGTAGCCATTTCCATCCCATCTCTCATGATGGTATAAAATACCCTTTGCAATTTGTTCCAGGTCTCTGGATGACTTGGCAAGCCTGTAGCCAGCTTCCGGATGTTTTTTTATAATTTCCCATTCTTCCGGTGTCAATTTTCCTGGTTTAAGGATAATGCTATCGGATATAGATATTTTACCTATATCATGAAGTATTGCTACTAATCTTAATTCATTTAGCTCATTGTATTTTAAGTTTAATTTTTTACCCAGAGACATACTTAAATTTGCTATTCGCATAGCGTGTTCCTCGGTTTCGTAGTCCCTCTCTTCAAGTGCATTTTTAAGTGACAGTATGATGGAGTGGCGTGCACTATCATTTTCAAGCAATTTATACTCATTCATCATATCTTCAGCTTCTTTTACTATTGAATGAATTTTTGATTTGCTATTTTTTTTGACTGCGAAACCAATCGATATATTAAGAGGCATTGTAGCAATGCTTAGTATGACACATTTTTCTTTGATTCTCTCTATTATTTTAAGGGCATCTTCCTGTCCTGTTTTTGGGAGTATTATAGCGAATTCATCTCCGCCCCATCTGCTCAAAATATCTTCATGCCTTAAGCTGCTTTTAAATATCATTGCTATTTTCTTTAAAACTTCGTCTCCCCTGTCATGACCGTAGGCATCATTTATAAGTTTTAAACCATTAATGTCACCGATTATAATGGAAATAGGATATTGCCTTTTGGTGTTAAGCCTATCAAGCTCTTCTTCGAAATAAAGACGATTGTAAATTCCTGTTAATCTATCATGATAGGACTGATAGTATAGCTGGTTTTCCTTTTCTATTACTGTAGTTATATTGGTCAAGGTTAGCAATTTACCTATAGTCCTGTTGAAATTATCTAATATAGGGCAGATCTTTACTTTGTAGTATTCTTTAGCATCATTTATTTTGAATTCGATATCTTTCCTGTAAATATCATCTTCCGGGTTGTTTAATTTCTCAATAAATTTATTTCTATGCACGCTATTTGTTATGAGTTTTGAAATATTGTCTGATACATATGCTATATTTATGTTCTCTTTATTATCTTCTTTATTAAGTTCAAGCATACTAATAGCATGCTTGTTTATTTCAACCATATTTCCGGTAGTATCAAAGGCAAAAACTGCATCTTCCATACTTCTAAATATTCTATCCTGCGTAATTCTCCAGATTCTCGAGTTATTTATAAGCATACCCATAGATATGAAGAAGTATAGCAGGAAAGAGGGCGCCCAGGTTACAGGAACTGCTTCGATTATATTATTTTCTATTAAAAAGTTAAGTGCAAGTTCTGCCGCGAAGTTAATGAAAAATCCTATCAGTAAAAGTGACATTGCTGCTGTTGGCTGGTTAGCCCTGGCATTTTTGAAAAT
>CAYVWW010000183.1:0-2697 GCA_964455605.1 uncultured Actinomycetota bacterium
CACCTGAATCCGTCTACACCTATATTGGCCCATTTTTTAAGTGTATTGATTTGTTCTTTCCAGAGGTTAGTATTTGAATAGTTCAGGTCAATAACATCATCCCATTCGCCAACCTTATTTATAAAATTGCCCTCAGGTGTCCTGTAAAAGAATTCAGGGTGATTTTTCCTGTATATAGAATCATGGGAAGTGTGGTTATAGACTACGTCAATCATAACTGTCATATCATGGTCATGTATCTCTTCAACCAATTTCTTGAACTCATCCTCAGTCCCGTATTCAGGGTTGACCTCTGTATAGTCTCTAACGGAATATGGAGATGCGAGTCTGCCTTTAAGATTTACTTTTGAAATTGGATGAATGGGCATAAACCAGATAAAGTCTGCACCCAGCTCCTTAATTCTTTTTAAGTCACTGGAGATATCCTTAATTGTGCCTGTTTTCCCATGATTTCTGACATATATTTCATAAATTATCGTATTTCGCAGTTCTTTTTTGGTATCCTTTGCCATTATGTAACTCCTGTTATTTTATTTTTCCTCATACATCTTGTTGTAGTATTCCTTTAGCATCTTCTCCGCGGAAAAATTGTATTCCGCCATTTTTATACTTGAACGCATCATTTTCACCCATCTGGCCCTGTCGTTATAGTATGTCGGTATTAATTCTTCAAGCAGCACTTTATAAAGTGACTCCGAGTCATTTTTTTCATGGTCTTTTCCTTCATATCCGTTTCCTATCTGCCAGCCATTTACGCCATGCTCACAACCCTCGGGCCACCAGCCGTCAAGAACGCTTAAATTCAAGACGCCGTTCATTGCCGCCTTAATGCCCGATGTCCCGCATGCTTCCATTGGCCTTATTGGATTATTAAGCCATACGTCGCATCCCCTTGTAAGCATTTTCCCAATTTTCATATCATAATCCTGCAGAAAAACTACGCTTCCGGGATATAATTTTGTCATGCTATACAGGTTTGAAACAATATTTTTTCCTACCAGGTCATTTGGATGAGCCTTACCTGAAAATATTAACTGCAGTTTACCTTCCTTTAGAAGTGGCTCAATTATTTCTGGTTTCCTGAATATAAGGTCACTTCTTTTATAAGGCGCGGCCCTTCTCGCGAATCCTATGGCAAGTGGCTCTTCTTTCAGTCTGATTCCATTTATTTTATAGATTTCCTTAATCATTTTTTTCTTAAGGGAGAGATGGGCGTCCCATAAATCGGATTTGCCCGATGAGGCATTTATTATAATTTTATCCTGCCACGTTTTATTATGTACACCGTTCGTTATCGATATGATTTCGGATGATCCCCCGACGCCAGCCCACATTTTCCTTGCGGTATTCCCATGTAGTTTGCTCACAGCGTTGGATTTTCTTGAAAGGCGGAGGCCTGCAGCGGTCATGCTAAAAGGCACTCCTCCAATTTGCGACATCTGGTCATAGTTAAGTCCGTTATACATACCCATATACTGTAGGAGTTCATGGTTATGCACTTCATTCCCCTCAATAACGGGAGTATGGGTTGTAAACACGATTTGTTTTCTGCTTTCATCCCATGCATCCTCAAAACTCATCCCTTTTTCATCCATTTTTTCTCTTATAAGCTCAATGCCTGCAGGAATAGGATGGCTATCGTTAAAGTGGTATACATCAATATCTATATTTAAAGCTCTAAGGACCCTGACCCCACCTATGCCCAGTATTATCTCCTGCGCGACTCTTTCTTCCGGGAACCAGCCGTAAAGCTGCCCGGTAAGAAGAGGTTCACTATTTTCAGGTATGTTCGCATCCAGAAGGTAAAGGGGAACGTTGCTAAAATTGGCGCATTTCCAGACTTTACATTTTACCTCCCTTCCCCGGATGGTAACTTCTACTTTAACTCCAGTATCCTCCAGGAAGTCATAGGAATATTCGGGATAGCAGTCACATGGTTTCTCATTTTTTTCTATTATCTGTTTTGTATAACCCTGTCTCCATAATATGCCAATGCCTACCATGGGTAGTTTTGAGTCCTTTGCCGTCTTTAGTATATCCCCGGCGAGTATTCCGAGACCTCCGGCATAAGTTTTAAAGTCTTCGTGTATGCCGAATTCCATACAGAAATATGCAACTTCAGGTAGTTTTTTCATTTAAAGTCCCTCCTGGATTTTTAAAAAGATTATGCTTGAATACATGTAAAAATTTATGAAAATTATAATTTTTTACGGGCATGACTCTCTTATTACAAGCCTGGGCTCTATTAGAATTTTTTTATTTTCCAGCTCTTTTTTATTAATTAAACTTAAGGCCATATTTAGCGCTGTAACGCCCATATAGTATTTTGGCTGCGCGATTGTTGTTATGGAAGGGGTATAAATGGAAGCGAGGGATATATCGTCAAATCCTATAACCTGAAGCTCCGAGGGTACTTTTATCCCTTTTAAACTTGCTGCTTTGATTACCTCTATCGCGAAAATATCACTTGCGGTAACGATACCTTCAGGCCTATCAGCCATTTCGAGCAATTTAATAGCATTTTTATGTCCGCTTTCCCTGTCAAAACTATCGAATATTATATAGTCTTCGTTAACATTCAGGCCGAATTCTTTAAAAGCTTTCTTATAACCCATTATTTTTTCCCTGGTCGGTATAAAGTTATTAGAACCGCCTAAGAATGCTATTTTTCTTAAGCCCTTCTTAAGCATATAATTT
>CAYVWW010000184.1:0-2675 GCA_964455605.1 uncultured Actinomycetota bacterium
CTGACGTGCTTATAACCAGCGGAATCATGCAGAGTATCCCGGAAAATGACCCGTGGGAAATCAGCTATGATTATTCCTCCATTAGTGAAAATAATTACATTCTTAAGTGCTTCGGTATAAATAAGACGGATGGCGGAGGCGATGATATAGTTTTTGTAAACGGGGTTATGACAGAAGACGGCGCGCATCCAAACTCTTAGAAAATCTTAAAGACAGATAGAAGTTACCATTAACTTCCCTTTATTTTTTTCACAACAGCATCTGCAAATTCACTGGTGCCTACAGCCGTAGGGTCATCCCTATCGGGTTTTAGATCATAGGTTACGTACTTGCCTTCCTTTATGATTTCAGCTATAGACAATTCCAGTTTATCCGCAGATTCTTTTTCTCCTATATGTTTGAGCATCATAACCGCAGATAGCATCATAGCGGTCGGATTTACCTTATTCTGTCCCTTATATTTTGGGGCGCTTCCATGCGTGGGTTCAAATAACGCAATACTCTCCCCAATATTTCCACCGGGAGCAACACCCAATCCCCCGACAAGACCAGCAGCAAGATCTGAAATAATATCCCCATAAAGATTGGGCAGAACAAGCACATCATAAAGCTCGGGCTTCTGAACAAGCTGCATGCACATATTATCTACAATTCTTTCTTCCGCTTCTATGTCACTGTATTCTGAGGCAACTTTCCTGAAAACTTCCAGAAACAGGCCATCGGAATACTTCATTATATTTGCCTTGTGGACACCGGTAACCTTTTTCCTCCCGTTCTTGCGTGCATAATCGAAAGCAAACCTGATTATTTTCTCCGAGCCTTCCACGGAAATTGGTTTAATGCTTATCCCGCTATCTTCCCTTATCTGCGCATTTTGCTTTTCCCTTATAAACTCTATTAATTGCTCTGTTTCAGCTTCACCTTTTTTAAACTCGATCCCGGCATACAGGTCCTCCGTATTCTCCCTTATTACTACGAGGTTTATTCCACTGTATCTACTTCTAACTCCCTCATAACTTTTGCAGGGTCTCACACATGCATACAGATTAAACAATTTCCGTATCGCAACATTTACACTTCTAAAACCCGTTCCAACGGGAGTCGTTATGGGTCCTTTTATACCTACCTTGTTCTCTCTTAGCGATTTAACTACCCTATCAGGCAGGACGGTTCCCTCAATCTCATAAACGTCCGCCCCGGCATTTACGACATCCCACTCAATATTTACCCCTGTCGCTTCAACGACTTTTACCGTAGCATCAGTAATTTCAGGTCCTATCCCGTCACCGGGTATTAATGTTATCTTATATTTCATAAATTAAATCCTTTGTTTTTCATTATGTGTTCTGCCAGCCCACCGTCGTTTAAAATTTTTATCATTACTTCCGGTAGAGGCTTGAATTCTATCTTTATATCTTTCGTCTTATTGCTAATAATCCCTTCCCTTAAATTTATCTCAAGAATATCCCCTTCGTCAATTTTGTCAGTATCGCATATCAGCGCCGGGAGCCCTATATTGATACTGTTTCTGAAAAATATCCGGGCAAATGACTTTGCCAGAACAGCTCCAACTCCCGCTATTTTCATTATTACCGGTGCGTGCTCCCTGCTTGAGCCAAGACCAAAATTTTTCCCCCCAACAACGAAGTCCCCCGGTTTTACTTTCTTCGCGAATTCCGGATCAGCATCTTCCAGTACATGCTTTGCCAGTTCCGGTAGATTAGATCTTAGGTGAAAAAGCCTCCCCGGCGCGATTAAATCAGTTGAAATGTCGTCTCCAAATTTAAAACTTCTGCCAGTTAAAATCCCTGAATCCTTTTTATCTGAAATCATTATCCAAGAACCTCCCTCGGGTCAGCAATATAACCTTTAATTGAACTCCACGCTGCAGTTGCAGGGGAGCTTAAATAAATGAAGGAATCAGGATTTCCCATCCTTCCTTTAAAATTCCTGTTCTGGGTTGAAAGGCATACTTCTCCATCGCCAAGCACTCCCTGATGTATGCCAACACAGGGACCACATCCCGGTGACTGCACTACGGCTCCACTTTCCACGAATGTTTCAAGAATACCTTCCTTAAGAGCCTGCATATATATATCCCTTGAAGCCGGCACTACTATAAGCCTTACGCCACTTTTTACTTTTTTGCCTTTTAGTATATTTGCAGCTATCTTCAGGTCGCTTAACCTCCCATTTGTACATGTTCCAATAAATACCTGGTCAATTTTAATTTTTTCCAATGAATCGACCGGCAGAGCATTATCTACCGTATGAGGCTGTGAAACCATTGGTCTGACAACCTGGCAATCTATATCTATCAACTTTTCATATACCGCGCCTTTATCGGCATATATCTCCCTGAAACAACCACCCCTGCCCTGATTTTTTAAATACTCACGCGTAATATTATCTGACGGAAAAATACCTGTTTTTGCTCCTGCTTCTACTGCCATATTGGATATCGTAAACCTGCCATCTATATCAAGCGAAGCAGAAAATTCGCCCCCAAACTCAAGAGCTTTGTAAGTTGCCCCATCAGATGTAATTTTTCCGATTAAATAGATAATCAGGTCCTTTGCAAATACACCCTTGTTCAAAGTTCCGTTAAAATTTATTTTTATTGTCTGCGGGACCATAAGCCAGGTCTTTGCCAGAGCATAACCAACCGCTATATC
>CAYVWW010000185.1:0-2664 GCA_964455605.1 uncultured Actinomycetota bacterium
CGGGGCACCACGCATTTCCTGAGAGGTCGAGTGGCTTCTGTATATTCAACAATATTGCCATAGCGGTGCAGAAGCTTGTTAATGAAGGTAAAAGGGTCCTTATAGTTGACTTTGATTCCCATCTCGGGGATGGGACCGTGCAATTCTTTTATGATACCGACAGGGTGCTGTACTGGTCCATTCACCAGTATCCTGCATTCCCTGGAGGAGGATATGTAAATGAAATAGGCGAGGGCAAGGGGAAGGGCTATACCATCTGTGTCCCGCTACCTCCGGGAAGCGGGGATGAAATCTTTGCCGATGCGATTGAAAGTTTCTTGCCTGTTGCGCTCCAGTTCAAACCGGATGTCGTTGCGTGCTCGGCAGGATTTGACGGACATCATTATGACCTCCTGCTTGACCTCCGCTACAGTCTTGGCGCATATTACAAGCTGGGGAAGATACTGGGGGAAAACTTTGACAGTGTATTCGCAACACTTGAAGGCGGCTATAATATCGAGTTGTTTCCAA
This sequence comes from uncultured Actinomycetota bacterium, assembly GCA_964455605.1. GTDB lineage: Bacteria > Actinomycetota > Humimicrobiia > Humimicrobiales > Humimicrobiaceae > JAQVEM01. Next base: position 511 of record CAYVWW010000185.1, read on the forward strand.
AATGCCTGAGAAACTTCGTAGCAGGCGTAAATGGAGAAAAAATACCCTATAGCGAAAGAGCCACTGACTCAAGGATAATAGCTATTAATGAATACGAAGCGCGTAGAATCGAGCTTGAAAAAAATCTCAGGGAATTCTGGGATATTTAAATTTATACGGAAGGTAGGAAATGGGGGCGTTTGAAAAATTAAAAAAACTATTTAACCCGCATGTTATTGCGGTTATAGGCGCAAGCAACACCAAAGGAAGCGTGGGATATGACCTGCTGGCAAACCTTATAGGTTCGGGTTTTGACGGGATAGTATATCCTGTAAACATTAAGAGACCCAGTGTGCAGGGCGTTAAGGCATATCCTTCCGTGGGTGCTGTTCCTGACAAAATAGACCTGGCGATAATAGCCACTCCTGCAGCTACCGTTCCAGCGGTAGTTAAAGAGTGCGGTGAAGCGGGGGTTAACGGAATAGTTATAGTCTCAGCCGGTTTTAGTGAACTGGGAGAAAAGGGAGCAATACTGGTAGATGAGATTATGCAGTATAAAAGAAAATATGACATGATAATAATAGGGCCGAATTGCCTCGGCTTTATAAAACCTTCAAGTTATCTAAATGCAAGTTTTGCCAACAAAATGGCGCTTCCCGGAAAGATTGCCTTTATTTCCCAGAGTGGGGCATTATGCACCTCGATTCTGGATTGGTCGGTAAAAATGAATGTGGGATTCAGCCACTTCGTATCTATCGGCTCAATGATAGATATAGGGTTCCATGACCTCATTGATTATTTTGGCCAGGACCCGGAAACGGAAAGTATAATAATTTATATGGAATCCCTTACGGATGCCAGGAAATTCCTGTCAGCTGCAAGGGCATTCTCAAGAAGCAAGCCGATTATCCTTCTCAAGGTTGGAAAGAGCAAAGAGGGAGCAAAGGCGGCAATGTCGCACACGGGGAGTCTTACCGGAAACGACGCCATATTCAATGCAGCGTTTATAAGGGCGGGAATTATAAGGGTGGATACGATAGAGGAGCTCTTTGACGCAGCCAATGCCCTGTCAATGCAGAAAAGGCCGGATGGCTGCAGGCTCGCCGTAGTTACTAATGCGGGGGGACCCGGGGTTATCGTAACCGATGCTTTGATTGAGGAAGGGGGCAAGATGGCAGTTCTTTCCGAAAAAACCATGGATGCCTTAAATAAAGTAATGCCTCCGGCATGGAGCCACGGAAATCCCATAGATGTCCTTGGTGATGCAAAGCCCGATATATATAAGGCGGCAGTGGACCTGTGCCTGGAAGATAGAAATGTGGATGGAATACTTCTTGTCCTTACACCTCAGTCAATGACGGAGCTTGAGGAGATTGCAAAGAAAATTGTTGAACTTCCCAACAGGTACAAAAAAACGATTCTCGCATCATGGATGGGGGAGGATGACGTAAAAGCGGGATGTGGCATTCTAAAAAAAGGAAAAATTCCCTGCTTCAGGGCGCCCGAGAATGCCGTTAAGACATTTATGAACATGTATAATTATTCAAGGAACCTGGAGCTTCTTTATGAGACTCCTGAAACGATACCCAGCGCTTTCCATCCCGAAAAAGAAAAGGCAAAGAAGTTAATCGCCGGTGTTTTAAAAGAAAAAAGGTATGCCCTCAATGAACGTGAAGCCAAGAAACTACTTGAGCTATACGAAATCCCCGTAATAAAAAATATTGTCATATCTTCCGAAGAGGAAGTTTCAAAGATTAAGGACAGCGTGGGTTATCCTGTCGCAATGAAGATAGTATCTCCTGACATATTACACAAAACGGATTTAGGGGGAGTTAAGCTGAATATAAAAAGTGAGCCGGATGCAGCTAAAGCTTTCAGGGAAATAATTGAAAGCGTAAGGGAGAATGCCCCGAAAGCAAAAAAAGAAGGCGTCCTTGTCGAGCAGATGATTTCCAAAAGATACGAACTGATTATTGGCTCGGAAAAGGATTCCATATTCGGGCCCTCCATATGTTTTGGAATGGGCGGAGTTGCTGTTGAAGTATTTAATGATATAAATATAGGCCTTCCTCCTCTAAATATGGCTCTTGCCATGAGACTGATTGAAGATACGAAAATATATAAGCTTTTAAAGGGATACAGGGGTATGGAAGCTGTTGATATAGAGGCGATCCA
>CAYVWW010000186.1:0-2664 GCA_964455605.1 uncultured Actinomycetota bacterium
CCATTTCTATGCTTCGCAATTATTATCTCAGCTTTACCTGTATGCCTTCCTTCATCCTGTTCATAATAATCATCCCTGTATATGAACACCACAAGATCCGCGTCCTGCTCAATAGAGCCTGACTCCCTTAAATCTGCAAGAAACGGCCTTTTCTTATCCCTTTTTTCTACTTCCCTCGAAAGCTGCGATATAGCTATTACAGGAATATTTAATTCCTTGGCAATACCTTTAAGATTCTGCGATATTTCTGTAATTTCAAGTACTTTGTTCCCCCTGTAATTTGAAGTGGACTGCATCAACTGTAAATAATCTACAATTACCAGCTTAACGTTATTTGTGCTTACCATCATCCTTGCCCTTGCTCTCAGGTCCATCACATTTAAAAAAGCCGTATCATCTATATATATCTTGCACTCTGACAGTCTTTCAACCGATCTTGCAAGTTTACCCCATTCTTCGTCCCTGATTTTGCCGCGCCTTAAATCCTTTAGGTCGATCCTGGATTCCGCGCTCATCATCCTTAATGCTATCTGCTGTTTTGACATTTCCAATGAAAAGATAGCTACCGGCAGTTTCTCCTTCATTGCAATATTTTTTGCCAATCCCAGAACGAATGAAGTCTTTCCCATACCTGGCCTGGCTGCGATTACAATCAAATCAGAATTCTGTAAACCGGAAGTCAGCTGGTCATAATCCACATATCCGGAAGGTATCCCGGATATATCGGAACTGCCTTCGTGCAGCACCTCTATAAGCTCATATGCTTCGGAAACCAGGTCTTTCATTACCGCACCCCTATCGCTGGCACTACCCCTGCTTAAATCCTTATATACGGAAAATATAAGCTGCTGCGCCTTATCCACAGTTGCCTGTAAATCCTCGGGGACCTCGTAGCCCATAGTTGCTATTTCGGTAGCTGCATAAATCAATTTTCTTAAAATTGAATGATTCCTTACAATTCTCGCATAATATTCTGCATTGGTAGCAAGTGGTATATTGCTTATAAGGGAGTGAATAAAAGTTTTACCGCCTATCTCATCAAGCGATCCCTTCTTCTTAAGATGATCCGCTACTGTTATTGGGTCTGCAGGCTCACCTTTCATAAAAAGTTCTATTATCGAATTAAAAATCTCCTGGTTGGATTTTCTGTAAAAGTCTCCTGAATTTACCAGTTCCATAACTGATGATATGGCATCTTTTGAAATCAACATAGCACCCAGCAAAGATTCTTCTGCTTCTATGTTGTATGGCGGAATCCTTTCTAATCTGCTTGTATCCAGAGGGGAAATCTTTCTTTCTTTTTTAATTTGTTCTTGCATAAATCGTTCAGTATACAGATTTATATATTAAGACCTAGCGATATTTTTCTTAATCCTCTTTCGCTTCAACTTGCTTATCTTCCTTTTTCTCTTCTACCTCTTTGTCCACTTTAGACTTTTTCTTTCCGGGTTTTTCTTCTTTCTTTTCCTTACTTACGGTTTTTCCCTTCTTGCTTTCCCCGGCACTCTCTTCCCCGGTTTCCTCTTTTCCCTCTTCTTCTACTTTTTCTTCCTCTGATTTTTCCTTTTCTTTTTCTGCCTTATACGCCTCCATTAAAGCTTTTGATTCATCATCAGGCTCTACTTTAACTTTCACAGGAACTTTTATTTCCTTGTATAACTTGAATTCTATATCATATTCCCCCAGCTCCTTTATATGCTCCTGAAGGTCGATTTTCTTCCTGTCTACCTCTATGTTTTTCTCCCCAGAAATTTTCTCTTCGATATCTTTACTGGTTATTGAACCATACAACTTTCCCTCTTCGCCTGTTTTTACCACGAATACAACCTCGAGTCCTTTTAGCTTTTTAGCAAGATTCTCAGCTTCTTTAATATTTCTGGCTTCGACTTTTATAGCTGCCTGCTTGACGATTTTCATCTGATTAATATTCCCTTTTGTAGCAGGAACAGCAAGGCCATTCGGTATTAAATAATTATTCGCATATCCGGCTTTTACTATTACTTCATCTCCAACATCACCAAGTTTTTCATTATATTTAGTAAGTATAATTTTCAAATTTTCCTCCTATCTTCCCTCTCGCTTACTGCTCATATTTTCTATCTATGATTAAGCTAATTTTCCCCTCTTTAATTTTCTAAAATTCACCCACACATCAATCAATCCTATAAAAATGATAAATATCAATGCAAAATTAAAAAACAAACCAAGCAATATGAATACAAATGTCCTGGCCATATGCGATAGCTTGAACCTTTCCATCAACCCCCATATTACTGCTATCCCAAGAATCAGATACAACGGACCAAAAACAGCTACAAGATTTGCGCCAGCAATATCCATAATCCTATCAAAACTCTGGCTGCCTGTTGGTGTAGCTATCAGAACCAATCCTAAAATCATGCCCCAGCACAAGTACCATGGAGTATCCCAGTACATTAAAGATGGAAACTCCTCCATTCCGGCTTTATATCTTTTAAGTACCTCGTTTGTCACTAAATAATTCATAAGACTTATAAAAGCTAATAAGCTTACCAGGAGACCCGGTATGATATAAAGCACGAACTCTAAAATACCCTTTGCCTGCTCTGCTGCAACTTCCATCTGTGATAACTCTATATTCATCAACTCCGCATATTCTGCAATATAATTTGTGGACATAACCCT
>CAYVWW010000187.1:0-2653 GCA_964455605.1 uncultured Actinomycetota bacterium
TTTTTGGTGTCTGTTGCCTTAATTCTTTTTTATTACAGTCATATATCCATAAAAATCCACTTTTGTTACAAAAATTATTTAAATAGAATTTTGGTACGAAGTGGTGCCTTTTAGGAGTACTTATTTTTCTAATAATTACTTCCTCTCTTTTGACCTTGAAAATAATACTTAGTTTTTAAGTCAAAGCCAATTTTTTATTCCTATATAAACCTAACATTCATAGAGCAACATAATATTATAACCTCAATAAATGCCCACTCTTTTTTAGCCAATCCTGATGTTTTTTATAATCCGCCATTAACATTTTTACCTTATTCCAAAATGCTGTTGAATGATTTTTTTCATCAAGGTGAACGAGCTCATGAACAATAACATAATCTACGACAGGTAAAGGAGCCATAATCAGCCGCCAGGAGAAATTTAAATTATTACGACAAGAACAAGAACCCCATCTTTTTTGGGCATTAGTAATGCTAATTTTGTTATATTTAAACCCTCTTTTTTGTGCATACCACTTAACTCTCTCGGAAATTTTCTCATAAGCTTTCTCCTTATACCAGTCAATAAAAATTTCCTCAGCATTTGCTAAATATTCTTTGGAAAGATAAAATCCATTTTTAAAATTAAGTGGAGTTTCTTGATTTTCAACCAGCCTTAACCGGTAATAATTCCCCAGATAAAGAAAACCTTCTCCATTGACATATTCCTTTTTAGAAAATTTTACATCTCTTAATTGCATCTCTTTTTTCTTTTTCTCAATCCAGTTACTATGTTTTAAAATAACCCTATTAATAATTTCCTCATTCACTTTAAAAGGTGCCCTTACTATTAAAGTAGCATCATCACTTACCTGGAGGGAAATGGTTTTTCTTTTTGAACGTATTATTTTTTTAATTTCCACGATTTTTTCCTCCATAAATGTGGTAAGCAAGCTCAATTAATTTTTGAACAATTTCATTTCTCCTCTTAAATATCTCTTTTTTCCCTTTTAATTTTGGAAGAAGTAAATTAAGTATAATATGGGATTTCAGCTTTTTTTGTTTTGTAGGATTATCCCAAAAGTCAATCGATTTTACTTCTTTTTCTGTAATTCCGACAATATCCTTGGTTAAATCGATGAGTAAGTCAACGTCTTCTTTTTTAAGTTCTCCTGCAGATATTTTTCCAAATATCTCCCGTTTAAGCAATCCAAAAAAGGGCATTCCTCTCTTTGGGTCAATACCAAATACTTCTTCTGCTTCCCTGCCCTTTTTTATCTCCCCTCTTAATTTCTCCAGCTCAGCTGCCAAAATATCCCAATTTTCCTTGTATTCTGCAAGAAGCCTCTTTAATCTATCAGAAAATCTTTCATAAAACTCCGGGTCTTCTTCATAATGTTTATTAATGTGTTCTACCATTGCGAATTCAAGTTCTTCGCTCTTTGATTTTGAAGATTTTATTTTTTTTGTACTTTTAATAAATTCATCAGATAAGAGGGGCAGTGGAGGTATTTTAGGATTAACTCCTTGTGAAACAAGATACTCCTCAACAATCTCTCGTATTTTATTACTTGCATCTTTTATGCTAAGCTTATCATCCCTATACCTATTTCTGGCAGATTGTTTTATAAAATTAAGCATTTTAAGGTTTGCTGCATATTTTAATGCTTCCGGGTCAGGAAGAACTTGGTCCATCGCCTTATTAAAATCTCTTACCATCGTGATAAATTCACTTCTTATTTCTTCATCGATAAGAAGATCGATACATTCATCAATATTCTCACGCCAGTTATCAATTCCATTTTCTTTAAAGAAACGATTGATACGGGCATGAGTGTATCTTAAATTATCAATACTTTTAGATTTATTTATAATAACCTTCGTAATTTCTTCAATATCTTCATCCGCATATATAGCCAGTGCCTCTTTCAAATGTTTAAGTACCCCGACATAATCCACCACAAAGCCACAACTTTTATTTTTATAAACCCGATTCACCCGGGCTATTGCCTGCAGTAAGTTATGCTCTTTTATAACATTATCCAGATACATTACCTGCTCAATAGGAGCATCAAAGCCGGTAATGAGCATTTTTTGAACTATAAGGATTCCAACTTCTCCTAAATTTTGATTTCCATCAACATTCTCAAAGGGCAGCGTAAAGCTTTCTATAATGGCCTCGTGTTTTTTAGAATCAGTATAGGGATGATATTTTACCGGGTCGTTAGGATTTCCAGATATTACCACTTCAACTTTTAATTTCTCAAGCAGATTAATATCAACGTTACCGTATCCCTCCTTTAATTTCCTTATTTTCTTCTTCAATGCTTCTTCAAGAGCTTTCTTATATCGTATTGCGGCAATCCTTGAAACAGTAACAACTTGTGCTTTAAATTTATTTGGGAAAACATGAGTGACATAGTGGTCTATCATATCTTTTGCTTTATCACTTATTACATTTTTATTTTCAAGATAAGACTTCCAGGTATATCTTCCCATTATCTTATTCTTTTCCTCAGCATCCAGCATTGAGAATACCTCTTCAAATTTCTCATTTGCCGCTTCTTCATCAGTTAACTTCCCACTGTGGGTTCTGCCTTCATAGACAATTTCCACCGTTACGCCATCATCAACTGATTGTTTTATGCTATATTTATCGATATATTCCCCAAAGG
>CAYVWW010000188.1:0-2626 GCA_964455605.1 uncultured Actinomycetota bacterium
AAGGTCTTTTAATGTATGATAAGAATTATTCAATCATTATAATCTTCGCAATATTTTTTGTTCTCTGTGTTATTCTTATATCCTGTAATTTTAGCAGTAGGAAAAGTGACATAGAAACAAAATCGCCTTTTATGTTTCTTGTTGACCAGGTAGGCCATGAAGAAATGCTGGGTAGTTCTTACGAAAGAGGGCTGAAAGAAGACCTGGGTGAAAATGTGGCATATACCGCACCCGGCTTCTTCTGGCCTGGAATAGAACCTGCAGATGATGAGTTTAATTGGAAAGAATTAGATGATTTTACAGGTAGTAATAAGGATAGACATGTCATATTCAGGGTAGGTCCACTTTTTGAATTAGCAGGGAACAATGTTTTTTATATAGCTGGAGAGGGCACACCTGATTGGCTGGAAAACAGGTTATCCAATCCCCTCCTTAAAAAAAATTATGGGGTATTTCTTAAGGCATTGGTATCCCGGTATAGAAATGATGTAGATATGTGGCTGGTTGGAGAAGAGGTAAATCTTGGAGGTGACGGACTTTCATGGCAGCGGCAAAAGGAATGGATAAAGTGGCAGGTCGGATTAATGAGAGATGCAGACCCCGATGGCAGGATAGCAATTTCCTTTGGTTCATGGGTTGATTATCATGAAGAGATACCGCCAAATGCGATTGGAGAGGTTGAAGGTGCGCTTCAGCTCATAGACGAGGGTGTTGATTTCGATGTTGTAGCAATGGAATACCATTATGGAACACTGCAGGAAGGAGATCTTAGCGATCTGCGTGGTGCACTGGATAGCATAGAATCAACCGGAAAAGAAATTTTTATCTGGGAGATTTTCTACCCCGGAGGAACTGATCCCGAATATCAAGAATATTGGGACTGGGAGTATCCACCTGAATGTGGCTATAACGAAAAATGGCAGGCCGGTCAATTGTATCAAACATTAAAGATGGCTTATGAGGACACTGAAATTATAGGGATTTTCATATACCATTTTCAGGATATAACATATGACCAGATTAGTTCTGCTGATTGGGAGGCCGGATGGAGATGTTATGCCGGATTGGTGAGGAGTGACGGTACACCCAAGGAGGCATATTTTAAAATAAAGGATTATTGGAAAATGCTTCAATGATTGAATAAGTGATGCATGGCTATGATTATGGAAATTAAAAAGTTAAATAAAAAAGTAAAAGGGTGCATGAGATGCAGGTTATCTGAATCAAGGATAAATGCGCTCTGTGGTGAAGGAAATATAAATGCCAGGTTGATGCTAATTGCGCAGGCGCCCGGTGAGAATGAGGACAGGGAAGGAAGGATGTTTATAGGCCCTTCAGGTAAGGTTCTGGATGAGTTACTGGAAGAAGCAGGTGTTACCAGAGAGGAAATCTATATAACGAATCTGGTTAAGTGTATGCTCCCGGGATACAGAAAACCGAAGCAGGATGAGATTGAAAGTTGCAGCGGATATCTGGAAGAAGAAATAAAAATAGTAGATCCTGCAGTACTGGTGCCGCTTGGATATTATGCCACCAGATACGTATTTGATAAATATAATATTGTGCTGCCCCCAAAAACAGAATTTAACAGTGTTTATTCAAGGTTTTTTTTACTGGACAGCAAAAAGGTATTTCCCCTGCAGCATCCTGCTGCTGTCTTATATAATAATTCTATTATGGATGAAATGAAAAAAAGTTATAGAAAGCTAAAAGTGCTTTCTACCGAATGCAAGTGGTATCATGTTTGCCCTATTAAAAGGTTTTACGAAATAGGGGCATTGAATAAAAAGTGGGTAGAGTTATACTGTAAGGGTGACTGGGAAAGCTGCGTGCGTTACCAGATGGAAGAAAAAGGCGAGATTCATTCTGATTGTATGCTCCCGGACGGGTATATAGATAAAAAGTTATGTTAATATAATATAGATGGGTAGGGAAGCTGGCAGATGAAAAGTTTCGGGGAAAAATTGATTAATATACTGGTGGCCATTCTATTTCTTTTATTAATTATATTCTCTGGCTGCAGCGTAAAAGCAACTTCTTCGGAAATAAATATTGATGAAGCTGAAAGAATAATAAGAATGGATACTGAAGGTGAAGTCATCCATTACGAAGAAACGGTTTTCTGGGATGAAGAAGATTTTTCTGGAATACTGGAAGACGAATCTCAATTTTTTAACACCATTAAGAGTTATTTCAATAACACTTTTGAGGTAAATTCGGATAATTTCGATGTAGAATTCGTTGAAGATGAGAACTCCACTGTTTTTAGCTGCGATATATACGAAAAATTTAACGGAGAAAGATATGACTTCCTGTGGTTTTTAAACCCCCTGGGGCTGGATTTTCTTGAAAGCCCTTTTTCCAGGTCCGAAAAACAACTCTCGTGGGGAGGAACCCTTGAAGGAAAACCGACTTTTATCGTTTTAAACTTTTCTTTTTCAATCGATAACTGCCATGGACATGTATGGAAAGAATGAGAAAAGGGATTGCTAATATGAAAGTCACTATTATTTATGATAACGAAGTTACGGAAGCAGGCAAGGTTATAGATTTAAAAGCCCTTATTAATTATTAAGCTCGTTAAGCTCAGGACTGTTTTACTTCAAATAAATTACCTGATTTGTCT
>CAYVWW010000189.1:0-2624 GCA_964455605.1 uncultured Actinomycetota bacterium
GAAGAATGCAGTCTTAACATCCATATACAGAGGCTCGCCTATGGCTCCCGGCTCTTTTGTCCTGTCCATAACCGCAATTTTCTTAACGGTATCAGGCAATGACTTAAATAAAAATTCTATAGAGAAAGGACGGTAGAGATGGACTTTAAGTAACCCGACTTTTTCGCCTGCTTTAACAAGGTAGCTTACTGTTTCATCTATTGTTTCCGTAACAGAACCCATTGCTATTATTACGTATTCTGCATCTTTTGCCCCAACATAATTAAATGGCCTGTATTCCCTTCCGGTTAGTTTGCTTATTTTCTTCATATAATCCTCTACAACATACGGTGCCTTTTCATAAAACCTGTTTGAAGATTCCCTTGCCTGAAAGAATATGTCAGGATTCTGTGCTGTGCCCCTTGTAACAGGATGTTCCGGGCTCAAGGCCCTGCTGCGGAATTCCTTCAATGCTTTTTCATCAAGAAGTTTCTTAAAATCCTTATAATCTATAACTTCTATTTTCTGTATCTCATGGGAACTCCTGAAACCATCAAAGAAATGTGCAAACGGAACCCTCGACTTTATAGCGCTGAGGTGCGCCACTCCACCCAGATCCATAATTTCCTGTATGGAACCAGACGCAATAAGACCAAAGCCAGTCTGCCTTACCGCCATAATATCTGAATGGTCACCAAATATTGAAAGCGCATGTGTCGCAAGGGTACGCGCACTTACATGAAACACACCCGGAAGAAGTTCTCCCGAAATTTTATACATATTAGGGATCATTAAAAGCAGTCCCTGCGAAGCTGTAAAAGTCGTAGTAAGGGATCCCGCTGCAAGAGAACCATGCACTGCTCCCGATGCACCTCCTTCAGATTGTAATTCGCTTACGCTGACTACCTGCCCAAAAATATTCTTTTTTCCATAGGCAGCCCATTCGTCAACATATTCCCCCATAGGTGAAGAGGGTGTAATAGGATATATGGCCGCTACTTCAGTAAAAGCATATGCCACATATGCTGCCGCCATATTCCCATCCATCGTTTTCATTTCTTTCATAATAAATCTACTCCTTCGCGCATAAATTCCTTCATCAATATTTAATATTTAAAAAACGCTTTTTTATGGATTCCATATATTCTAATTACGACTGACCTAAAAACAGGATATAACTAAAAATATGAACTCCAGACAAAAATAAAACCAACGCATTATAGCATATTTATATTATTTTTTTAATTAAACAAGAGCAATAAAAAAAATTAATATTTGCCGGCATTTAAAGTTCCCTGCGCTCGGAAATTGCCTTCCCTATCGTCATCTCATCAGCATACTCAAGGTCTCCGCCTACAGGAATCCCACTTGCCAGCCTGGTAACTTTTATTCCCAGCGGCGCCAGTATTTTTTTTAAATAACCAGAGGTGCTCTCGCCCTCAACTGTAGGATTTAATGCAATTATCACCTCTTCAACTTCATTGGTTTTAACCCGTTCAAGCAACTTTGGAATCCTTATCTCATCAGGTCCACTATTCTCTATCGGAGACAATAGCCCTCCCAAAACATGGTAAAGCCCCCTGTATTCACCTGTTTTTTCAATAATCGCAACATCTCCCGGCTCTTCTACTATGCATATTTTTTTCCTGTCTCTCGACATATCCCTGCAAATATGGCACACTTCTTCTTCGCTAAGACCGTAGCACTGGCTGCAAAACTTAACCTTATCTTTCATTTCAACCATGTACCGGGATAATTTTAAGACATCCTGGCGTGGAAGTTTAAGAAGAAAAAACACGATTCTTTTGGCAGACTTGGGACCTATCCCGGGAAGTTTTTTAAACTCATTTATAAGATTCTCTACACTTTTAATATATAAAACCATATTTATAATTAAAACCTAAAATTTTTCATTAATTGAAATAAAACACCGTTAACATATATTGCCATAACAAATCCGGCTAAAAAGCCCACTATCTATCAATCATGGCTAAAACATACCGGGTATATTCATGCCACCAGTAAGTGAAAGCATCCTTCTTTGTGCTTCATCCTTAGATTGCCTTATAGCATCATTTACTGCAACCATTAACATATCTCCAATCATGTCCAGGTCGCCGGGCTCAACCATATCCTTATTAATCTCCACTCCGAGAATTTCCTGCTCCCCGCTTACCTTAACCTTAACCGCACCTCCACCAGCAGACGCTTCGAAACTCATCGCTTTTAATTCTTCCTGCATCTCCTGCATTTTTTGCTGCATAATTTTTGCCTGTTTCATCATATCTCCGTAATTTAAACCCAATTTCTACTCCTTTATTTTAAATTTTTCTTCAAAGTAACCAAGAATATCTTCACCGCCACCACTAATTTCTTTGTCCTTGCTGCCATCTTCTGGCACCTGGCTCATGCCGGCTTCGTTGTTTTTGTTTACCGAACCGTTCCCGGCACCATCCTTCTTTCCCTTATCCTTAGCTACCTCTTCAGGTTTATCTATAACTTCTTCTTTCTTCATGCTCCTGTTCTTATCTTCCTTAACCTCGAACCTGACCATGTAATTCCTGCCTGTAACCTTTTTAATTGCATCCGATACCAGATTGGCATTATTACCTTTATTCAAGTGATCCTTGTGCCATTGCTTATTC
>CAYVWW010000190.1:0-2621 GCA_964455605.1 uncultured Actinomycetota bacterium
GGTGTTACTGGCAGCTGAAAAACTGATATTTATATAGCTGCATGCAGGAATGTTCTAAAAAATAAAAGAAGGGTGATTGTTCTTACGCCTGAAATATCTCTGATACCTCAGTTGTTTTCAAGATTCCAGTCGGAGTTTGGAAACAGAGTCTGTGTTTATCATTCTAATATGAATGTAGCAGAGAGATATGAGAGGTGGCTGGATATATGGGATGGCAGGTTTGATATAGTAATCGGAACAAGGTCGTCTATTTTTACTCCACTTAACAATCTGGGAATGATAATAATCGATGAAGAGCATGACCCGTCATATAAAGAGGGTACGGGGGTCAGGTATAATACCGGGGATGTAGCGATAAAAATGGGGGAGCTGCTTAATGTTCCTGTTGTTATGGGTAGTGCTACTCCGGGTATAGTTACCAGATACAAAGCTGAAACTGAAGAAAATTTTACCCTTGTTAAAATTCCTGTAAAAGCCCAGAGCAGTATCCCTCTTGAAACAAGGATGATAGATTTAAGGAATATAGACAAGAGGAAAGAAGACACAATTATCACAGGGGAACTTTTTACCGAGATAAAGAGTGAACTGGTAAAGGGCAATAAAGTAATTATTTTTTTAAACAGGAGAGGTTATAGTAATTTTGTAATATGCAGTAAATGCGGCAACGTGCCAAAATGCCCCGCATGTGATCTTCCTTATAACTATCACAGAGATACGGGAAAACTTGTGTGTCATCATTGTGGCAGGGAAAAAGTTTATACGGGCAAATGTGATAAGTGTGGCTCAAATAGCATGGTTCTTTATGGAACAGGGATCCAGAAGGTTCAATCCAAACTTGAAGAAAGATTCAAGGGTGTTCCCGTGTTAAGGATGGATTCGGATGTAACAGTTAAAAAGAAGTCACACCAGGAGATATTGAATAAATTCATTTCTCCAGGAGGGGCTATTCTTTTAGGTACCCAGATGATAGCAAAGGGGCTGGATATAGAGGATGTCACTCTTGTGGGAGTTATTAATAGTGACAGCATGATGGGTCTTCCAGATTATCATATGAATGAGAGAGTTTATCAGCTTATAACGCAGGTATCGGGCAGGGCCGGGAGGAAGAGCAAGAAAGGGAAAGTCATAATACAGACTTATAACCCTGAAAGCATGGTTATGAAAAACGTACTGAAAAATGATTACGAATCATTTTATAAACAGGAGCTTGAAAACAGGAGAGAGTTGAAGTATCCTCCTTTTTCTGATTTAGTAAATATTATAATTTCGGGGAAGAGTGAAGAAAAAGTAAAAAAAGATATAATTGAACTCGCATCAAGAATGAAAGAAGCTGTTGGGGAAGGAAGCTATATGCTGGGTCCCGCACAAGCGCCTTTTAGCAGGATTAATAAGTTTTACAGGTGGCATTTAATGATAAAGGCAGAGGACTGGGATACTTTAAATGACAGGATATCCGAAATATTAAAGGGGTTTAAAAAAAGTAATGAAAATAAGATAATAATAGACATAAATCCTGTATGGATTTTATAAGCTCACTTGAAGGGAGTTTTTTTTAATGACTGTAAAAAAGGTAAGGCAGATTGGCGACCCTGTTCTAAGGGAGAAAAGTAAGGATGTGGAAAAAATAGATGATGGAGTTTTAACCCTGGTTAAAGATATGCTTGATACTATTGGCGAGGAAGGCGGAGTGGGCCTTGCTGCTCCCCAGATAGGGGTAAGCAGGAGAGTGATAGTAGTCGAAATGGGAGATAAAATGGAAGTATTCATAAACCCGGAGGTTAAAATTCTGGGAAAGGATATGGTAGAGTTAATCGAGGGGTGCCTGAGTATTTACTCTATAATGGACTACAATGTAAGAAGGTATAAAAAAGTCGAAGTTAAGGCAATGGACTTAGAAGGCAGGGAAGTCGGAATAAAGGCAGATGATTTAGTGGCAAGAATATTCCAGCATGAAGTAGACCACTTGAATGGTATACTGTATATTGACCATCTTGATAGCAAATCGAGAGAAGAGCTATTGTCCAGGGTTAATAAAATAAAAATGGGAATTTAATATAATATTTGTGGAGATCCAAATTGAATGTTATTTTTTTCGGTTCCTCCGAGCTGTCAGCCCTTTTTCTTGAGGGATTATATAAATCGAATCATAGAATAAACCTTGTCATTACAAAAACAGACAAGCAGGCAGGCAGGGGCAGAAAGGTTACCCCCAATATAGTGAAGAGTAAAGTTGTGGAATTGGGGATTAATAATATTCAAATCAGTGAGTTTAACGATACTTTTTATGATGACTTTAAAAAGTTTGAGTTTAACGTCGCAATTGTTGTTTCTTTTGGGGAAATAATACCCGAAAAGATTTTAAATATGAAAGAAGCCAGGTGGATCAATATACACCCTTCGCTTTTGCCGAAATACAGGGGACCAACTCCGATAATCAGTGCTTTATTGAACGGGGAAAAATTGGGTGGAGTAAGTATTATAAAAGTTACTCCGGAAGTCGATATGGGTGATATATACGCTCAGGTAAAATTCGTTATTGATGAAGTTTGGAATCGTGATGATTACCTGGGCAAGGTGGTAAAGTTTGGTATCCCTGTCCTTTTAAATGTTCTGGATTTGAT
>CAYVWW010000191.1:0-2598 GCA_964455605.1 uncultured Actinomycetota bacterium
TTTTTCGACCGGCTGTCTTATCTTTATATTGGTTTTGTTTCTCATTGCCCTTCCCAGATTAACAACCCTTCGTGCAATATTCATTTTAAAACTCAGGTCCTCGTCTATCAGACTCTCATCCGCAACAGGATAATCCTCCAGATGAACGCTCTCCCTGCCCTTACCCAGGCTACCGGTTAGATTTTTATATATTTCCTCACTAAGATAGGGAACAAAAGGTGCGCATAGTCTTGTAACTGCTACCAGGCATTCATAAAGAGTTTTATAGGCGCTTATTTTATCCCTGTCCTCTTCACTCTTCCAGAATCTCCTCCTGCTCCTTCTCACATACCAGTTGGACAGGACATCAACAAAATCCTGAATCAGCCTGCCACTTTCAGTTACGTTAAAATTATCCATAAGCTCGTTTACTTTTTTTATGGTGTAATTGAGCTCTGACAATATCCATCTGTCAATCTCCAATCTTTCCCTTACTTCAAGTTCATGTTCATAAGGGTTAAAATTATCTATATTCGCATATATCACAAAGAAAGCATATGTATTCCATAGCGTGAGCATGAATTTCCTTATAACTTCATCAACGGCCTTAGGTGAGAAATTTTTAGGAAGCCATGGAGATACCCCGGTAAAGAAGTACCATCTCAATGCATCTGCGCCCTGTTTGTTCAGGATATCCCAGGGATTTATGACATTCCCTTTAGATTTGGACATTTTCTGTCCATTTTCATCGTTTATAAGGCCCAGACACAGAACATTTTTAAAACTTGTTTTTTTAAATAGAAGAGTTGATATTGCCAGCAGTGTATAGAACCATCCCCTTGTCTGATCAATTGCTTCACAAATAAAGTCTGCTGGAAAATTATCCTTGAATGATTCCTTATTCTCGAACGGATAGTGAAACTGAGCATATGGCATCGAACCCGAATCGAACCATACATCTATTACTTCCGGTACCCTTCTCATTTCTTTACCGCACAAAGGGCACTTTATTATGATTTCATCAACATACGGCCTGTGAAGGTCAAGCTCATCCGGTAAATTTACTGCTTTTTCCTTAAGTTCTTCTATGCTACCTATACATATTTTATGACCGTCTTCATCCATCCATACTGGAAGCGGCGTACCCCAGTATCTTTCCCTGGTAAGTGCCCAGTCTACATTCCCCTCAAGCCATTTTCCGAACCTGCCATTCTTTATATGCTCAGGATACCAGTTGACTTCTTCATTAGATTTTAAAAGATCGTCTTTTATTTCAGAAGTCTTTATATACCAGCTTTTTTTAGCATAATATACCAGCCTGCTGTTGCATCTCCAGCAAAAAGGATAAGAATGCTTTATTCTCTTTACGGCAAACAGTAATCCCCTCTCTTTAAGCTCCTTAATTACCAACGGATTTGCCTTCTCGATATCCATTCCAGCAAATTTTTCGACTTCCTCCTTGAACCTGCCTTCTTCATTAACCATCTGGACAACCGGTAAATTATTTTTTCTTCCAGCATTCATATCATCTTCGCCAAAAGCAGGTGCGATATGGACAATTCCAGTACCCTCTTTGGCAGATACAAAATCTCCTCCTATTATCTTAAAGGCATTATTATTGCCTCCTGCGTAATCATAAACAGGTATATAGCTGGAGGAGATAATTTCACTGCCCTTGACAGTCCTTAAAATTTCGTACTCTTCAGCTTCACCAAGAACCTCTTTAATTAGATTTTTTGCCATTATTAATTTTTCGCCCTTATAATCCACTTCCACATAATCAAAATCCCTGTTTATCGCAGCAGCCACATTGGATATGAGCGTCCATGGTGTTGTTGTCCAGACAAGAAAATATGTTTTTTCTTTACCAGGATGTGGAAATTTAACAACTATTGAGTAATCTTCCACTTCCCTGTAGCCAAGCGCTACTTCATGTGACGAAAGAGCCGTGCCGCAACGGGGACAATACGGTACGATTTTATAGTCCTGGTATAATAAGTTTTTATCCCAGATATTTTTTAATATCCACCAGACAGTTTCTATATAATCATTTTTAAATGTAAGGTAAGCATTATCCATATCCAGCCAGAAACCAATACGCTCCGTAAGTTTTTGCCACTCTTCTTCATATCTCATAACGCTCTGCCGGCAAAGTTTGTTAAATTTCTTGATGCCTATTTCTTCTATTTCTTTTTTTGAATTAATATTTAACTCTTTTTCAACTTCAAGCTCTACTGGCAGCCCGTGCGTATCCCATCCGGCTTTCCTCGGCACATTATAACCCTTCATAGTTTTGTATCTTGGGAAGACATCCTTATAGACACGCGATAGGACGTGATGAACACCGGGCGCGCCATTTGCAGTCGGAGGACCTTCATAAAAAACAAATTTTTCTTTATTTCTGTTTTTCTCAAGAGTCTTTTTGAAAATATTATTCTTCTTCCAGAACTCAAGAATTTTTTCCTCTAGCTTTACTAAATCTACGCCACTCTCAACTTCTTTAAACATAACTCTAATACCTTCTTGTCACTTTAAAATATCCTAATTCAGTAAATTATAACTCAAAAACTGTTTAATAGATTTTATATAATTAGATTAATTTTGTGAAGTAGAAATATC
>CAYVWW010000192.1:0-2582 GCA_964455605.1 uncultured Actinomycetota bacterium
GGTTTCATTTAACCCTGATTTGCCTGGCTCAATGGCAGCGATAACGGCTGAATAAAAAACGTTTATTTTTTCTGCGATTTCTTTTTTAGGAGATAAAGTATTTCTTCCTGGTTGACCCTGACTCTTTTAATTATGTCTGCAGATATACCAACTATGAAAAAAATAACCGAAATGAAGAAAAAAGTGCCTCCCACGAATCCCGACCATACGTGGGGGTGGAACGAACCTATCGAGATATATGTATAAAGCAGAATAGAACCAAATAAGATACTTATTATAAAAAAGGAAAGGGCGATATATGAAAAAAATGTAAATGGCTTATGGTCCCTGTAAGTTTCAAGAATAATTTTAAGAGCATTTGTACCATATGTAAAAAGATTGGAAGAAATTTTTGAAACTCTCTTAGGGTAGTATTTTACTTTTACAGGGACTTCCACGATTTTGAGACCTTTAAATGAAAGGTCTATGAATGTCTCCTGTGAGAAAGTGAATTTACCATGTAGATTTAGTGAGAGCATTGTCTTTTCCGAATATGCCCTGTAACCGCAGGATACATCGTAGAATCTTTTACCCACGAGCTTGCTTATTAACCTTGACATTAATTTATTCCCCCAGAATTTGGATAAAGGCATCTTTGGGTAATATTTTTTATCAATAAATCTGGAAGCGGTAACCATGTCCGCTTCATTCTTTATAATCGGGTCAATAAGCTCTGGTATATCTGCCGGGCTGAACTGGGCGTCTCCATCAATGCTTACCATCATATCGAAGTTATTTTCAATAGCATATTGAAGCGCGTTGCCAAAAGCTACCCCGTATCCCATGTTGTAGTGGTTTTTCAGGACTTCGGCGCCTGAATCCATGGAAATTTCCGCAGTCCTGTCTGTGGAACCGTCATCAACGACAAGTATATTAATTTTTGATATCCCCTTAATCTTTTTAGGGATATTGCGTATCACCTCACCGATTTTTTCTTCTTCGTTGTACGCCGGGATTGCTATAAGCAGCTTTTTTGTCATATTAATTAATTTTTATAGTTTTATTATTAAAATATAATCAGATGGAATTATTTAATTGAAATAATTTTATAACTATAACATAAAAATAAGCAGGGTTTAAGATTTTTTTAAATTTTGGTGGTTTTTAAAAAAATTACAAAAACTTATAATTTGGAAGGTTTTGATATAAAATGTGTTTCATTATATTTTGTTATTTCTGGCAATAAGAGGGAAATAAAAATGGAGCTTAAAGATACTGCTAAAAAGAATTTTTATATCATTATAATTATTCTTACCATTAGCATTAATTTAATGAGCGTAGTTGCAAGCAAATACATTGGCATGAATCTTACTTTTTCCGGAGTTCTCGTTTTGTGGCTGCTTATTCTCGTAGTGACCTATGGCCTGAAATTTTCATTCTGGTTTATTCTGCACAGGAAATTCCAACTTTCTTTCATATATCCGTTTTTGAGCTTGAATTACTTTTTATCGCTTCTGCTGGGGAGATTATTATTCGGGGAACCGATAACCTTAAAGAAAATAATCGGCTCTGTAATTATAGTGGCGGGGGTATTCATTATTACTTTATCAGGCAAGAAACTGGAGAGTGCTTAGATGGTCCTATATATTTCTTTAGCTGTCATAGTCCAGTTCCTTGTTGCCCTGGCGCAGGCTCTTCTTAAAATAGGCGCAAAGGGAGTGGATTTTAAAAAACCGATTTCTTATAACCTGAAGAATAAGTATCTGATTTTGAGCATATTTTTGTTTATTCTTGTGCCTGTAATATCCGTAATTACCATGAGGGTAATTGATTTTTCGAATTTTTATTCATTTACTGCATTGAGTTACTTTTTTATAATGGTATTTTCATGCGCTATTCTGAAAGAGGATATCGACAGATTCAGGATTATAGGCAATATCCTGGTTATAGCAGGCGTGGTGATATTTAATTTATAGTTTTTGTAAACGCGTTAAATCATAGCAGGGAGTGGAAGTTGAAGAAAGTCAGTGATTTTATAATAAAAAGGAAAGTTGTTTTGTTAGCAATTCTTGCTGCTGTACTGCCCTTTGTAATTTACCTTATGACTCTGGAGCGTAAATTAATAGGAGGTGACACGTCAGTGTTTGCCCTCCAGGTTACGGAGATGAGTCTTATGGTCCCGACGGGCTATCCTGTTTTTTCTATGCTGGAAAAACTTTTTACTTTTATTCCAATTGGCGATATTGCCTACCGTCTTAACTTTTTTTCTGCGGTATTCGGGGCGCTCACCATTTTGTTTTTGTTCCTTTCGATCAACCGGCTGGTAAAAAATGAATTAGTAAGTTTCGTGAGCTCTATGATATTTGCTTTTATGATTCCTTTCTGGGAAGTTGCAAACAGGCTGGAGTTTGATACCCTGCAGACTTTTTTTGTAGCTCTGTTGTTTTTCTCAACGATTCTCTATGATGAAAATAGAACCAGGAAGTACCTTTATTTTTTCTCATTTTGCCTGGGTTTGAGTCTGACAAACCACCCCCTTGTATTTTTCCTGGTCCCGGCTATTGTCTTATACGTAATAATTATAAATCCGAAAATTTTTAAGA
>CAYVWW010000193.1:0-2557 GCA_964455605.1 uncultured Actinomycetota bacterium
CCGGCAGCAAGGAAACCGGCACTTGCCAGTAACGGATATACTACATCGCCTTCAGGCAGAATAATTTCCTTAAATCCCTGCATCAATGGATAAGTCGGTATTAATTTTATCCAGAATGGGTTCCATCCGGGTAAAAAATAAGCTATTGCAGGGACCATGAGCAGCATCACCAGCAAGTAGATAATACCGAACGCCTTCATTAAATCCTCATAAAAGCTGGCAATTAGAAGCCCCAGCGATGATGAAAAGAATCCAGCAGTTAGCAGGAGCAGAAGCACCAGCCAGTAGTTTATTCTGAAACCAATAACAGGTATGATGATAATCAATCCAGAGACTATAGAGGTAAGCGAAACCACTAAAATCTTACTCATGAGATACTGCCATATTGGAGATGCTGTCACTGCATACGCCTTTATTACACCCTCCTTTTTATCAAGAAAAATATAAGAAGCCAGGATAAACATCCCCATGAGACCGCTGCTAAAAGAAATTATCGGGGGGATGGTGTTTTCCCTATCGTTTATAGGTTCATAGCCAGTTGTTAGATAGTGAACTTCCTGTTTCTCAATTAACTCTTCCAGGGCACCTATATCTTTGCTAAACACTATCGATATTAAATTTTTTAAACGCGTGGACTCGTATCCCTGCAGATAATATTTAAAATCAAGCTGGTTGTTATCACCCAATCCAATTACGGCACCGGGATTCTGCTTCTCGTAGGCAAGTTCTTTTACTGCCTCCTCGCTATCAACGATATAAATTTCCTCTTCGTCAGTCGTTATAAGCTGCGCTTTGTAAACCTTTTCACCTGCTTCTATCTCAACCATTTCCAGTTCCATACCGGGTTCGCTTTCCAGCACAGTATCTATATACATTTCTTTTGCTGCCTGCGGCATGTCAAAATAAAGATATTGCGTAGCAGTAGTATTAAAATTTTCCGGAACTGCCAGTAACAAAACTGCAAGAATTATAAGGGAAAATCCCAGTTCAACATAAAAGTAAAAGCTTCTTGAGGCAAGAATTAGTTCTTTTTTAAAGCTAATCAGCAGCTTCATATCAGACAAGCCCCCTTCCGGTGACTTTTATAAAAATCTCCTCAAGGGTTGCCTCCTTCGTATGCATCGTAAGAATTTCGTTCTCTGATATGATTTTATTCAAGGCGATTTTTTCCTCCTGTATTATAGTGGAAAAAGTTTCTTTTTTTACATTGCCGTCCGTAACATATTCCACTTCAACCAGTTTCTTTCCGTATTTAAGCTTTAAATTTTTAGGTGAATCTATAAGTCTTATTACCCCATCAATAATGAAGCCCACGCGGTTGCATAGTTCATCAGCAATAAACATGTTATGCGTGGTCAAAAATATCGTCACTCCCTCGCTATTACGTTCCTTTATTATATCTTTAATACCTGCAGCTATAGCGGGGTCAAGACCCGTAGTAGGTTCATCAAGGAACCACATGCTCGGATTATTAATCATAGACCTTGCGAATGTAAGTCGGTGCTTCATCCCCTTAGAGAACTCGCCTGTCCTTATATTCTCCTTACCACCCAGTCCTACAAGCTTTATTAACTCCAGGGGGTCACGTGTCTCAGCATCGAATAGCTTGCTATAAAAAAGAAGGTTCTCCAGCGCTGTCATTTTGCTATAGACATTTGATTGCTCGAACGACATGCCAATTTTATTAAACATCTTTCTCTCAATATTCCTGATGTCATAACCTGCAACAATTACATTTCCTTTTTGAAGCTGCAAAAGACCCGTCAGGATTCCCTGCGTAGTTGATTTTCCTGCTCCCGACGGTCCGAGGAAACCAAAAATCTCGCCTTTTCCTACCTCGAAATTGACATCTTTTAACGCATAATTTTCATCCCTGGTATAAGAATGATAAAGTCCCTCCACTTTAATCATTTTAGTTATCTCCCTTCTTGCGCGTCTTTCCCATGCGTCCCGATACCATTTTTTATAAAATCAATAAATAGGTCCACTACCCTGATTATGCCCCTGTCTATTTTCTGCATATCAGTTTTTCCTTTTTTTATAATCTCAAAGTAATATTCTACTATGCTCAGATTCATAGAAGAAACTGCATAACTTACGAAGTCAAGGTCGATATTGCTCCTGACCTCTCCACTTAAAATTGCATTCCTTAAAAGTTTTGAATAAACATTCTGTGCATTTTGCAATCCTGTACCCATGACTTCGTTATAAACAGGGGTCTCCCTGCTTTTAAATAACCAGTTAGCCATCCGGGTCAATTCGGGATTCTCTGCTGCAAATTTAAGCCCTGCAACGAACAATTCCCTGCTAAGCGTAAAGAAATCATACTGTTTCTTGTTCTGGAGAACGGATGACATAAATTCAAGTTTTTTCTCACTAATTCTATTTATAAGATATAAAAATAAATCCTTTTTATTGTCAAAATACTGGTAGAAACTGCCCTTCGCTATACCGCATTTTTCTACGATCCTGCTTATACTTGCCTTATCATAGCCGGAAACGGCAAATTCATGGATTGCCTCTTTTTCTATTAGTTGCCTTTTCTTATCCGGGAGGT
>CAYVWW010000194.1:0-2546 GCA_964455605.1 uncultured Actinomycetota bacterium
CCGTAAGGGCTGTTAAAAGAAAACATCCTGGGGGTAATTTCTTCATAATCAATTCCGCAATTTAAACAGGAAAAGCTCTCTGAAAACTTGAATATTTCACCCGACTCGATTAATTGTATATAAACAATACCTCCAGCTTCCTTTAGCGATATTTCTATATCTTCAGTAAGTCTTTTCCTTATATCCGGTTTTATTTTTAACCTATCAATAATAATTTCAATGTCGTGTTTCTTATTCTTATCAATCCCCATATTAAAATCCTCATCAAGTTCATAGACATTACCATCTATCCTTACCCTGGAATAGCCGTCATTTTTTATATTTTCGAAAGTCTTTATATACTCGCCTTTCCTCCCCCTGACAATGGGTGAAAGAACCTGAAACTTCGTTTCTTCCGGAAACTCCATTACCCTGTCAACTATTTGATCTACCGTTTGTTTTGTTATTCTCCTCCCGCATTTGTAGCAGTAAGGTATTCCTATACGCGCATAAAGAACCCTCAGGTAATCATAGATTTCCGTTATTGTCCCGACCGTAGACCTCGGATTCCTGGAAACACCCTTCTGGTTTATTGAAACGGCAGGAGACAGACCCTCAATCAGGTCAACATCCGGCTTATCCATTTGCCCGAGAAACTGCCTTGCATATGAAGACAGGGACTCTACATACCTTCTCTGTCCTTCAGCATAAATGGTATCAAATGCAAGCGAAGATTTCCCGGAACCGCTGACACCTGTAAACACCACGAATTTATCTCTTGGAATTCTTAGATTTACGCTTTTTAAATTGTGCTCCCTGGCACCTTTTATTATTATTTCTTCTTTCATTTTCCCAAACTTATATACTTATATTCCAGCTATTCTTTTTATCCTTTTTATTTCATCCCTTATAACAGCAGCATCTTCGAAATTCAATTCCCGTGCAGCGATGTTCATTTCTTCCTCAAGACCACTTATTATGACAGCTGCCTCGGTAGGCCCCATTTTTTGCAGTTCAACCCCACCGAACTTCCTCTTTTTCTCACTTACTCCTGGTTCTGATTTTGTTACTTTTCCGGTCTTTATACCGCTATTGTATAATATGTCCGATATCGCTTTGCTAATAGTTTTTGGTATTATGCCATGCTCAAGGTTATATCTAACCTGCATTTCCCTTCTCCTGTCAGTTTCGTCTATGGCATTCTTCATTGATTCGGTCATATTATCGGCATACATTAAAACCTTCCCATTCGCATTCCTTGCCGCCCTTCCAATAGTCTGTATCAAAGATATCTCGGACCTTAAAAACCCCTCTTTATCCGCATCAAGTATGGCAATCAGTGAAACCTCAGGAAGATCCAGACCTTCCCTTAATAAATTAATACCGATAAGTACATCAAATTCTCCTGTTCTCAGACCTCTTAATATCTCAACCCTCTCCAGAGTGTCTATATTCGAATGCAGGTACCTCGCCTTTATATCCCTTCCTGCCATGTAATCAGTTAAATCCTCAGCCATCCTCTTTGTGAGGGTTGTAACAAGAACCCTCTCGCCTCTTTTTACAACTTTTCTAATTTCTGATATAAGGTCTTCTATCTGGCTTTCTGTTTCCCTAACTGAAATTTCAGGGTCAACCAGGCCAGTCGGCCTTATTATCTGTTCTACTGTTTGATTGCTTACTTTTTTTTCATATGATCCCGGGGTAGCGGTAGTGAATATTGCCATTTTAATTTTTTCCTCGAATTCCTCAAATCTTAAAGGCCTGTTATCAAGCGCGGAAGGAAGCCTGAATCCATAATCTACCAGTGTCTGTTTTCTTGACCTATCACCCTCGAACATTCCCCTTATCTGTGGGATAGATATATGCGACTCATCTATTATAACAAGGAAATCATCAGGGAAGAAATCTAAAAGGGTATTGGGCGGCTCACCGGGTTCCTTACCAAGTATATGCCTTGAGTAGTTCTCTATCCCACTACAAAACCCCAGTTCCGCTATCATTTCCATATCATATCTTGTCCTCGACTCCAGCCTCTGCGCTTCAAGAAGTTTATTATGTGCCCTGAAATAATCCAATCTTTCCTCAAGCTCCTGCCTTATGGATTTAATGGACCTTTCCACCCATTCGACGGTAGCAAGGAAATGCGTGGCAGGAGATATTATATACGCTTCCTCCACATCATAAATTTCACCTGAAACAGGGTCGAACTCATTAATTTTTTCCAGCCTGTCACCAAAAAGCTGAATCCTTACAGCTCTGTCCTGATACGCCGGGAACACCTCGATGGTATCGCCCTTAACCCTGAATTTCCCATTTGTAAAATCATAATCATTTCTCTCATACCTTATATTAACCAGCTTATTTATAATCTCTTCCCTTTGGAATTCTTCACCCTTTTTTAAAATAACTCTCTGCCTACCATATTCTGAAGGCGAACCCAGCCCGTATATGCATGATACGCTTGCGACCACTATAACATCGCTTCTGGTATACAGTGAATTGGTAGAAGAAAGTCTCAACTTTTCTATTTCTTCGTTTATCGAGGTGTCCTTTTCGATATACAGGTC
>CAYVWW010000195.1:0-2544 GCA_964455605.1 uncultured Actinomycetota bacterium
GTTACATAGAGAGGAAATGCAAGTATTATATAATTGCCAAGCGCATTCGGGTCCGTAAAAGTAGCATTGATCCTGTTTGCCTCTGCCCACTGTGTAAAGCTTCCAAAAGTAGGGCTCACAAAATGCTGGTAAAAACCAATTGCGGAAAAAATTATATTAGAAGCAATTATTACGATAACAGCCCTTATGATTTCTTCTACTTTTTTAAAAGTATTAAAAACAATAAATAAAAGACCGAACCCTATCAAATAATTGAAAAAGAATTTTATAGTCCACAGTATTGACCCCGTGGAGCCGGTCCCATCTATATTCACTGCGAGATTATTGTATCCTGAAGAAAGAAAGGGCACAAAATTTGCATAACGGTATACGGTTATAATGCTGGACGCAAGGACAATCATTATAAAAGTAAATATCGCAGTAGCGATTTCATTCTCATAACGCAGATTAAACCTACGGCAGTACAAACCTTCTTTAATATCCGTAGCTTTATTTACAAGAAAGCCGAGAAAAAGGGAAAAGAATAGAGAAAGTATAAAATTTATGTTCCTGATTCCCATAACCGTGGTAATAAAGCTCAAAAGCGGAATAAAAAAGATAAAGATATACAGGCCGGCTTTTAACCTGTAAACAGAGATAATGAATATGATAAACATAAGGGTATTGGCTGCAATCAGCAGACCAACCCTGTCATAAATGACATCCCTTTGATATAAGAAAAATACGATAAAAAAAACTAAAATTAAAAGGAATCTCTGGATTCTACAGCTAAAACCATATTCAGTTAAAAAACTCTCTTTCCGAATTTCCTGCATTTCAATAGACCTTACTTATAAAAATGGTTATGCCAGATATAGTTATACGGCCAAAAAAATTAACCGGAACTTTTAATTTAAGATAGATTAAATCATAAAAAATAGCAACAAACAAAGGAAAGGACAGCCATAAACACTGACCAATTTTTTAAAAAATTAACGGTTATCCCGCCGGAAGCTTAGAACCTCAATAGCTTTAATATCCGTAAATCTGATTTGCAAAAAGTATTATTTTACTCGTATATGTCGCTCCAGGCGCCCATCTTCCATTTAAAAATCCAAGTGAAGTGTCGCCTGTATATTTGTAATGTCCGCTCCCAAAGTGCCTCGGGTCATACTGGCTGCTGCAGTATTCATTAACATGGTTGGGATAATAATACCACGCAAGATGGGCATAGTGCGCTATTACCCCCAGCTCTTCTGTAGCAAAACTGTCTCCCGGGACACCTCCACCAACTGCTCCCATGCCACAGAAATTATTCTGATCCGGTTTTACATCCCCGGTATATTCGAGAAATCCGGTTTCATGGCACATCATTGCCCAGGCGATATCAGCCCTGATATTAAAGAGCTTGCCATATTTTATATACAGTGGAGCAATTCTTTTTGCACGTTCCACTTTGCTGGAACCTCTATCAACGAATAATTTTACAAGCTGGTCAGCAGTTACTTCCGTATAACCAACCATGCTTATGCTATTTGTTATTGGGGAAGTATTGGCAGGATAGGTCTTTTCCGCCTCTTTTACCGTAACACCCGTTGTGACAGCGTTAGAAAGACCGCCGCTGTTATCTTTTACTTTAAGGATAACCGTATAGGTCCCAGCTTTAGAATATGCATGAACAGGTTTTGCTCCCGTTCCTGATGTTCCATCACCAAAATCCCATGTGTATTCGGCAATAGTGCCATCGGAATCACTTGAAGCTGAACCATCCAGGGTTATTCCCTGTCCTACCGTGCCTGTGTAAGGGCCACCGGGGCTTGCCGTAGGAGCTACGTTCTCAGCAGTTTCACCACTGCTTCCACTGTCACTTTCTTCATCGGTACCTGTCTGAGTAGCTTCTTCTTCCTTTATCACATTTACCGTAATGGTTGTGTACCTGTAATTATTATTTGAGTCATAAGCATATATATAGAAAGTGTTTTCGCCTTCAGGTATTGATTCCAGAGAAAATCCAAGTATATAGCCGCTATTAATTATATTTATCCTGCCAAGGTCAGGTCTCTTAAATATTCTTGCATAACCGATAAAATTATGTTCATATCTTCCCGGACCGTTATATATCTCAACTTTTGCAAGCTGTATCGGGTTTTTATTCTTAAGGTCCGCAGCCCAGCCGCTTATAATAATTCTTCCAGTTACATCTCTACTACCCCTCTTTGGATAATCGACTACTATGGTAAACGGACCGCCACTCTTACCTATCTCTCTGGATATGACTTCTTCCGTCTCATCTTCATCTCCGTCTTCTTCATCATCTTCAGTATCGGCTTCTGTTATTGTAACTGTTGCTGATTCTTCATCAGACAACTCGTCACCGTCATCCTTAACAGTTAATGTAACCGTATAACTACCTGCCTCCGTATAGGTATGAACAGGATTTATACCACTTCCGCTGCTTCCATCTCCAAAATCCCAGATATATTCAGCAATAGTTCCATCGGAATCAGTAGAGCCGGAACCGTCAAAAGTTATTTCCTCGTCCACTGTGCCTTCGTACGGTCCACC
>CAYVWW010000196.1:0-2513 GCA_964455605.1 uncultured Actinomycetota bacterium
CGAACCTCCGATCACGGGACCAAAACCCGTAGCCTTACCCCTTGGCTACTCCCCATTAAAGCTAATAAATTTTATATCAGAAACTGCTAAAATTCAAACTTAAAATAGGTCTCGAAAATAAACTACTGCGGATGTATTTACACTTATGTGATTACCAGTTCTATTTGTGCCTAACTGTAGACAGTCAGGCTATTAGGGGTTGTGTGGGATAAAAATGCCTTTGAAGTTACTGTTTTTAAACCTTCATAAACATTAATTGCTGTCCTTAAATCATCGCAGAAAGCAAATACCGTTGGGCCGCTCCCCGTCATCTGGGTTGTAATGGCTCCCAGTTTATATGCCTTATCTTTTATCTCCTGTATCCTTTTATCCTCAATAGCCACTACTTCTTCCAGGTCATTCCTCATACTTTTAAAGAAATCACCAAATTTTTTATCCGTAATACTGCCTACAAGTTCCCTGTGTATAGATTCTTTTTCTTTTCCCACTGTATCAAACTTCCCATATATATCTTTCGACAGGAATTTCCCGCCGTTTGTAGCAAGCACAACCCAGTAAAATGGAATATGAGGGAGTTCAGAAAGTTTTTCTCCCCTACCCTCGGCAAGAATAGTCCCTCCCCTTAGACAGAAAGGAACATCGGAACCCACTTCTCCCGCCATTCCCATTAAATCCTGCACATCTACTTTAAGGTCGAATAATTCATTCATTGCAACAAGAGTCGCAGCCGCATTGGTACTGCCTCCGGCAAGGCCCGCGCATACCGGAATATGCTTCTCTATATTTATATTTACTGCATATTCGCTCCTCAGATTATACTTATCTAGAATAAGCGCTGCTGCCTTGTGAACCAGATTTTTTTCATCCAGGGGAATATCTTCATTGTTGCAGGTTATATAAATCCCGTTATTTTTTACTTCCTTGAGACTCTTATCCTTTTTAGATATGCCAAAGGTTAGCACATCCGAAAGACTTATGCTCTGCATTATGGATTTTATCTCATGATAGCCGTCGTTCCTGCCATTTTTGGCTACATTAAGATACAGATTTATTTTCCCTGAAGCTCTAAGTTTTATAATACTTCTCATATTTGCTCTTTTTTATGATAGCACAATTATTCTATATTATGTATTACAGGTTTCTGTAAAGGTAGATATAATCTTCTAACGTTAATTCTTCTGCCCTTACATCCCTGTCTTTACCAATACCGGTTAGCAATTTTATAATTAATTCCACATTATCGCAATATTTACTATTTTTCTGCGATAATGAGTTAACAAGCTTTTTCCTCCTGTGAATAAAGCAGCTGTTTATAAAATCAAAAAAACCTTTTACATTGAAGCCGCCGTCTACAAGAACGCTATTATCCTTCCTGCTCGCCTCAATAACCCAGGAATCCACGAAAGGCCTTGGAATAAAGCAATTCCGCGGAATCTGGAAGCAAAATCTAAAATCCGCCATAAAATTTGCCTTCACCGTATAGGAACTGTAATTCTTATCGCCCTCCGAAGCAAGCAACCTTTCCGCTATATCCTTCTGGACAGTCAGAACCATCTTTTCTATCGACTCCGCTTCCATTATCATTTTTAAAAGCAGCGTTGCCCCGATACTATATGGAAGATTCGACACCACCTTTCCTATCTTGTGGCTTGATGCCAGTTCCCCATAGTCCAGCTTTAAAGCATCGGCATGTATTAACTCCAGTTTTGACTGCTCCTCAAGCTCCTCCCTGAATATATCCTTAAATGCCTTTACAAGAAGTTTGTCATACTCTACACATATTACCCTGCCTGCCCTTCCAGCCAGGATTTCGGTAAGCCCCCCTATCCCGCTTCCAATTTCAAGGACGACATCCCGCGGGCCGACGCCTGCGCAGTCGACTATCTTTTTAGCGTTATTGGTATCAATTAAAAAGTTTTGCCCGAGCCCCTTCTTTAGCTTTATGCCATACTTTTTTAAAATCTTTACGGTTTCTCCGGGAGAGCTTATATATGGGTGCATTTTAAAATTTATTAATCCTTTGTTAAAGAAAAGAAATCTTCCGCATTTTTTGAGGTTATACGCGCAACTTCCTCAAAGTCCATTCCCTTAATTTCAGCAATCTTTTCGGCTATATATTTCACATAACCGGGATAATTCTCGCTGCCCCTTTTTTCCTGTGGAGCAAGGAAAGGGGAATCGGTCTCTACGAATACTTTCTCAAGGGGAACTTCCCTTACAACCTGGACTACATCACCGGCATTCGGGAAGGTAACAATTCCCGTAAAAGAAATATGCAGCCCGGCTTCAAGGCACTGCCCTGCAAAATTTACATCTCCTGAAAAACAATGGACAACTGCCCTGAATCTCTTTTCACCGGCATACTTTTTTACGACATCAAGCGTCCGGGCGTGCGCATCCCTGTCATGGATTATTACCGGTAAATCATATTTTATAGCAAGCTCTATCTGTGAACTAAACGCCCTCTCCATCTCCTTATCGGTGCTTGAATTCCTGTAGAAATCAAACCCAAT
>CAYVWW010000197.1:0-2505 GCA_964455605.1 uncultured Actinomycetota bacterium
ATTTGTGTTAAACTTTAATAATAAAAAACTGTCTTTGTTAAAAATAATAAAAAGGAGGAAGAATGGACTGGTGGCTTATATTTTTCTGGAGCGGTCCCATTGGCGTGGGGTTTTTCCTGGTGTGCCTTGGCCTGTTTATATGGCTGCTCAGCAAGAGTGGAAAAGAGAGCGATTGGAAAAAGAAAAATAAAGAGTAAAGAAGCTGGTCGTATAAGAATTAGGCAATATTAAAGATACATGGATGTTCTTTTCCAGTATATATTCACGGCACCAATTTTTAAAATCAGCTTAAAGAAGATTAATATAACTTAATTAATTTTTCTGGAAAATTACGATAGTAACAATATTTGACCAAGCATAAGAATTGCAGAAGCTAAAAATGAAACTGAGCCCAGGGCTATACCCATTATGTCAAATAACCTGCCCTTTTTGCTTGACATGCCTCTATTAATTTTACTCAAATCGATACTGCCACAGATAATAGCAGCTAACGATAGACCAATCATTACGACGATAACCGCAATTATGATATAGGGGATGGTTTCCGCAGCAACTCTGCTTCTTAAGAAATTTAAAAGCAGAGTTCTTAATAAATTGTAGAGTGATATCAGAAGAAAACCGATTATTCCTGTGCAGATAGAAGCGGCTGGAAGACTGCTATCTTTTTTGTTCATAATTTTCCCCTTTATTGGAATTTTATATTTTTTATTTATTAATATTAACAAGAAAAGGAATAATTATTATTTTAGTTTAACATATTTATTGAATATTGTTTATAGTGATTTCTTTGAAGTTAATTTCAGTAAATATGTGATTTGTGAGGTTTTTAGAACCGGAATTTTTCTAATTAAAATTCTATATATTTAAAGGGATAAATGATAATCTATACCTAATAAAAGGATTGTAAAATAATTATCAATCTATAATATATTTTTATCATTATAGATAGCTTTATTTTATTAAGTTAACGGAGGTGATAGTTTTGAAAAAAACAGCAGTTTTTGGGATTAGCTTGTTAATCGGTGTATTCTTGTTTGCGTTACCCCTTTATGCTTTTTCATCTGAGAGCGGGGAAGATGTAACAGTTAGCGGAGAAGCGCTGGATGATGTTTATGCTTTTGGGAATAGCGTGAAATTAATTGATGATGTAGATGGAGACTTTATTGCGGCTGCAGGAATGATTGATGTGACCGGAAATGTTGAAGGAGATTTGATAGTTGCAGGAGGGCAAATAGATGTTTCCGGAGAAATCGGTGACGATGTCAGGTCGGCAGGAGGAAGTATAAACATAGACTCTGATATTGGAGATGATTTAATGTTGGGCGGAGGCCAGATAAGCATCAATGAAGGGACTAAAGTTGGCGGTGACCTGGTTGTTACTGGAGGGACGGTTTCCATCAATGGTGAAGTGGAAGGTAGGCTAATAGCTTCAGGAGGGAATATAACTATTAATGGTAAAATAGGAAAAGGAGTCCAGATTGATTATGTAGATTCCCTTACGGTGACTTCGGCTGCCGACATTGGAGAAGATTTAAATTATAGCTCATCAAACGAAGCAGCTATTTCAGAAAGTGCAGAAATAGCCGGAGATGTTAATTTTACTTTGATAGAGCTACCGGCTAAGGAAAAAGAGGCTATAGAAGAAGCTTCTCTATCGATTTTTGCCGCTACATATTTTGGCGGCAAATTAATTTCCTTTTTGAGCTTATTCATACTGGGGATACTGCTTATTCTTGCAATGCCAAAAGTTTTTGAGAAGTTCAATGACAGGATGACAAATACCCTGGGCTATAGTATAGGCGCAGGTGCTATTATGGTATTCGGAGTTCCGGTTGTTGTTTCGGTATTAATGGTAATATCCATATTGCTGTTCATAACCCTTATAGGTTCGGGAATCGGAGCTATAGCAACAGTTTCCTATATCTTACTATTGATCCTTTATATACTCTTAATTTATGTTAGCACAATTTTCCTTTCATATTTATTAGGGAAAACAATACTGATGAAAACTTCACTAAATTTTGATAAATACGGATGGAAAGTCCTGGCTTTCCTAATTGGCCTGGTTATCGTAACGGTTGCATATAGCATTCCGTTTGTTGGGTGGATAGTAAGGTTAGTAGGAGTCCTGTTTGGCTTTGGCGCGCTTGCGCTGGTTATAAAGGATTGGCTGGCTGCCGGCC
This sequence comes from uncultured Actinomycetota bacterium, assembly GCA_964455605.1. GTDB lineage: Bacteria > Actinomycetota > Humimicrobiia > Humimicrobiales > Humimicrobiaceae > JAQVEM01. The sequence continues at coordinate 2,184 of CAYVWW010000197.1, forward strand.
GTAAATAAAAATAGAAACTAAATATTGTAAATAAAATAGCCCTGCTGTAGCGGTAGGGCTATTTTATTAAAAGGAATTTTTCCTTTCTCTCTCTTTCCATAGTGGTATCATCAGAATTAATGATATATACCAGGTTTGTAAAATAAAAAATGATAAACTGTAGATGTTTCATGAATTTAGATGAGCACTTATAAGGATAAAAAGGTTATATGTGCCCTGCATTTAACATGCTAGTGAAGTGGTTTATTAATAATTATTCTATATCCTGAAGCTGATAAGAGTTACTTGCTTTCTAAATATATTTTTTAAAATCAGGAGAGTA